>JAUWQS010000469.1 GCA_030610915.1 Pseudomonadota bacterium
GTCTGTAAGTCTTTTATTATCAATGAAAATATTGAAGAAAACAAATGTAGTGACACACTTATGTATTTATTACTTGACAAACTCCTCACAGCCTAGTATGATTAGTCGTGTTCGTAAAAAAAATAAAAAAACGCAACGGAAAAACCCAAAAATTATATGAATACCTGCATCTAGTCGAAAGCGTTAGAACAGAAAAAGGACCTCGCCAGCGTCTGGTACTCAATCTCGGAAATCTCGATCTCCCTCCCTCTCAGTATCAGGCCTTTGCCAAACGAGTCCAAGATATCCTTACCGGTCAGCACAGTTTTACTGAACTGGACGAGAATCTGGAAAAAAAAGCCAGTGAATCGGCCCGGAAAATATTTAAAAAACAGGCAAGCGAGTTATCCGCGAGCACAGAGGGTGACTTTCAGAGTATTGATATAAATTCTTTTGCAGCGGAATTGCATCGCAGTCTAGGAGCCGAGTATGTTTGTCATTCGCTTTGGCAAGAACTAAGAATGGATACGTTCTTTTTACAACATGGGGTATCTGCCCATGTGATCCCTATCTTGGAGGCTCTGATTGTCGGAAGGTTGATCGATCCCGGCAGTGAACGCCACACCAAGGAATGGGTAGAGAAACGTTCAGCATTGTACGAGCTTACAGGTCCTCCTTTGCGTTGTTGTTTAAACTCCTATTACCGTGCCGGGGATAACTTGTTTTCTCACAAAAAGGCTTTAGAGCAGCACTTGCGTACAAGAGAAAAGGATATATTTTCTCTTTCGGACAAGCTTTTCTTTTTTGATCTGACGAACAGTTATTTTGAGGGTCAAGCTTCCAGGAATCCGAAAGCGAATTGGGGGCGCTCCAAGGAAAAGAGGGGCGATTGTAAACTGGTGACATTAGGATTGATCATAGATGAGTTAGGTTTTTCAAAATACAGTGAAATGTTTGCCGGAAACCAACATGAGGCAGAAACACTGGCAGGGATGATTAAATCTCTGGAACAACATCTTGAGCAGCAGGCAGACCGGACAGTGGTTATTGATGCAGGCATTGGCACGCAAGACAATATCAATTGGCTTAAAGACAACAATTATCATTACATATCGGTAAACCGGGGGGGCTGTCCTTTTGAGGAAGATTTTTCAGAGATGACAGTGGTCAGAGAAAATAAGTCCAAGGGGAGCAAAATACAGATCAAACGGTTTGTCCATGAAGGAGAAGTGTATATTTTATGCCGGAGTAAGAAGAAGGCGAAAAAAGAACAAAGCATGCGCACGAGGGTCGAAGCGTTGTTTGTTGAAAGGCTTGCTTATTACAAAGCAGGATTATCATTACCCCAGCGTACAAAGAAATACAGTAGAGTTGTGGAACTTGTGGGGAGATTGAAGGAGAAGTACCCCCGGGCAGCCAAGCTCTATGAGGTTGAGGTTATACCTGAGGATAAATCGGCTGCAAGTAAAAACCTGCGAGCTGTGGATATAACCTGGAAGGAAAAGACTATAAAATATGACAAAGAAACATCTCGAGAGGGCAGCTATATCCTCAGGACAGACCGGATGGATCTGACTGATGAGGAGATATGGAATATTTATATCATGCTTAATCGGGTAGAATACGCATTTATGAGCATGAAATCCTGCTTGGGGCTGCGGCCCATCTTTCATCAGAAGGAAAATAGAGTTGATATTCATATGTTTGTATCGGTTGTGGCCTATCATATTTTACATATGATCGAAAGTCGTTTAAAGGCAAAGGGGGATAACCGGAAATGGTCAACGATCCGCAAAGTCCTCAGTACCCATGCGCAATTAACGATCGGCTATATGGTGAAAGAAGAGGATGGGATCTGCCGCCAGGAATATGTGCGTCTCTCCTCAAACCCGGAACCTGAACATCAACAGATCTACAAGATGCTTGATTTATCCGGAGCTCCGCTTCCCAGAAAACGGCTAAGATTCAATCAGTAGGGGGTAACACTTTTTGCTATCTCTTTTTGTTTCAGCAGTTTGTGTTTTAAAATGGTGAACTTGGGT
>JAUWQS010000526.1 GCA_030610915.1 Pseudomonadota bacterium
CGTCTTCGCACCCAGGGGATAGTAGGACAGGCGTCCCGCCTGTCTATCGACTGTCTATAAAAATGAATGCAACCTGGCATTAAAATCAAGTTACTTTCCATTATAATGCCGACGTGTCGGTATAGTGGAGCTTTTTACGAAGCCGTCAATAGTAATTGTTCACGGTTACAAGATAAAAGTGTAATAGTTCAATAAATAGGGGGAGGCATATGGCAGAAGCATGTAGCGGAAGGCTTCAGCCTTCCATTTGCTTCGGTCATACTGTGTTACGTGAATATGGAGACCTTAAGGTCTCCGCTACAGGGGGGCTGTGCAAAGCTCAAAGGCGTAACCTCTACGCCCAAACCCCGCTTCCAGAAGATGGGGGCGGCTACGTGTCTGGGTTTGCCCCTATTTGTTGAGCTGATGCGTAAAAGTCTTGAATTTTGAAAGAGGAGGATTAAGATATGGGACAGTACACCCACGAGAAGCTGGGAGAGGAGGTCAGATCAATTTCAGGATATTATACCATTACCGAGGAGGAACGATTGAAATATCGTGGGAGAGAAATCCTTTATACTGCCGGTGCGGCTGTTATCGACAACTCATGCTGCGGTGTGGGAGGTTGCAGCTTCGTCAATGTTCCGGGTTATATAGTCTCATGGAAGGAAGAGGGAGGGGATTCTTCACCTGCCATCAGCGAGGTTGAACCGATCAAAGAGGAAGACGAACAGAGAGAAATCAAAGAACTTTTAATTGAAAAATATCCTTATGCACAGATAAATTTTTAGCCTTGCACACAATCCGGTTGTATGAGTATTTATCAGAGGAATGTAAGTATGTATCAGCTCAATAAATGGGGGCAAACCCGGTTCGTAGTAATGATATGATCTACACGGCCATAGCTTACGTTATATGTAGCGGAAGGCTTTAGTAGCCTTCCATTAAAATGAGAATGGAGACCTAAAGGTCTCCGCTACACGGGATTTAGGTATACTCTTGTGCAGTATATGTAAATGTAATTCCCTTATTTATTGAAATGAAATAGTGGACGGGCGGGTGGCATGGACAAACTCGTTTGTCCGTGCGTAACTACCCCAGCTTAACATGGTGATAAAACTGAAAGATATGAACAGACTAAAAGAGACTGCAAGGCTGATGAGGATCAACATCCTGAAGATGCTCAACAATGCAAAATCGGGGCACACCGGCGGTTCCCTCTCGGCGGCGGACATAATAACAGCGCTGTATTTTCATGTTTTGAAGCATGACCCAAAAAATCCTCACGATTCCGAAAGGGATAGATTTGTCCTGTCCAAAGGGCATGCCGCTCCCGCCCTATATTCGGCGCTGGCAATGAGCGGCTATTTTGACCTGAAGGAACTTATGACCTTAAGAAAACTGAACAGCAATCTCCAGGGACACCCGGATGTGCGAAAAACGAAGGGTATCGAAGCCACCTCCGGTTCTCTGGGGCAGGGATTGTCCATTGCCAACGGCATGGCT
>JAUWQS010000016.1 GCA_030610915.1 Pseudomonadota bacterium
GGGCGCGAGGTTGATGAAAACGATGTGAAAAGATCTATAGAAGCGGCAAAGGCTATAGCCATTCCTCTCGACAGAGAAGTGCTTCATGTGTTGCCCCAGCATTACATAATCGACGATCAGGATGGCGTGAAGACACCTGTCGGGATGTCAGGTGTCCGGTTAGAGGCAAAAGTACATATCGTCACGGGCGCTGTCACGTCGGCACAGAACATAATTAAATCCGTTAATCGTGTCGGACTGGATGTAAATGACATTGTCTTAGAGCAATTAGCATCGAGTGAGGCGGTTCTCAGTTCCGACGAAAAGGAATTAGGAGTGGCCATAGTGGATATTGGCGGAGGCACCACGGACATAGCGGTATTTTCCGAGGGGAGTATTAAACATACTGCGGTGCTGTCGCTTGGCGGCAATTATCTGACAAGTGATATTGCCGTCGGTCTCAGGACACCGGTTATCGAAGCGGAAAAGATAAAGATAAAATATGGGTGCGCCTATACCACAATGATTCTGAAAGATGACGTTATTGAGGTTCCGAGTGTGGGTGGAAGGAACCCGAGAAAGGTTTCACGTCAGATACTTGGAGAAATTATCGAGCCGCGTATGGAGGAGATACTCAATCTGGTTCACAGGGAGATAGTTAAATCCGGTTATGATGATCTTCTGAGCGCCGGTATCGTCTTAACGGGAGGTACTGTGCTGCTGGAAGGGACAACCAGTCTGGCTGAACAGATATTTAATATGCCGGTGAGGATTGGGTGCCCAACAGGCATAGGGGGGCTTACAGATATAGTTAACAGTCCCATGTATGCTACAGGTGTAGGACTGGTCGTCTATGGAAGCAAGGATCAGTACAGGAATGTATTTAAAAAGAGCGAAGGAAATATATTTAACAGGGTAACGAAAAGGATGAAAAGATGGTTCACGGAATTCTTTTAGGAGGGAAGACTTATGTTTGAATTGCTGGATGGCGGCGTAAAAAACTCGGCAAAGATCAAAGTTATCGGAATAGGCGGAGGAGGAGGCAATGCCGTTAACACCATGATATCCTATAAGCTTGAGGGTGTTGATTTTATATCGGCAAACACCGACACCCAGGCCCTGGGGGCGTCGCTTTCACCCAATAAAATTCAGCTCGGCGCTGAAATTACGAAAGGACTCGGCGCCGGTTCAGATCCAACTATGGGGAGAAGAGCCGCCCTTGAGTCAACGGATGAAATAAGCAACGCCCTCGATGGAGCGGATATGGTCTTTATTACGGCCGGTCTGGGCGGTGGGACAGGAACGGGAGGAGCGCCCATTTTAGCGGAGATTGCCAAGGACATGGGGGCGCTGGTAGTTGCCGTTGTGACAAAGCCCTTTCAGTTTGAGGGAAAAAGGAGGGGAAGACAGGCGGAGGAGGGGATCGCTGAATTGAGAAAGAGTGTGGATTCTCTCATAGTAATCCCGAATCAGAGACTTCTCAGCATAGGGGGAAGAAGCATGCCCCTTTTAGATGCCTTCAAAAAGGCGGATGAGATACTTTTTCACGCTGTTAAGGGAATTTCCGATCTGATCATGGTTCCCGGATTGATCAATCTTGATTTTGCTGATGTGAAGAACGTCATGTCGGAGATGGGGCTTGCGCTTATGGGCACCGGGACCGCCAGTGGAGAGGGCAGGTCTGTGGAGGCAGCCCAGAAGGCGATATCCTCTCCTTTGCTGGAAGATAACGCAATCCAGGGCGCTCGCGGCATACTGCTGAATATAACCGGAGGAGTGGATATAACCCTCGATGAGGTCAATGAGGCATCATCTTTGATCCATTCAGAGGCACACGAGGACGCCAACATCATATTCGGGACCGTTGTTGACAATAATATGGGAGATGAGGTGCGTATAACGGTTATAGCTACCGGATTCGATGAGGTTGAAAAGAAGACGATACCCTCCATAGAGCCCTGCCAATTACCTGGCGGCGGGTACAAGAGAGAGGATCTGTCAACACCTGCCTTTATCAGGAAGGAGAAGAATGTGGATAGGCCGAGTGTGGTCAGAATGGGTCTGATAGACGATAGCGAGGAGGCCGATCTTGAAATCCCGGCATTTTTAAGGAAACAGGCGGACTAAGGGCTCGCGCAAAAATAACTGTAACTACTCAGGTAGATAGACTGAAGACTGAAGACTGTTAGTAAAACCGGGAATACTGCACACTTTGAAGCCATGTTTGATGCAAAATCTGCTGTTTCTCTGCCAAAGTGCGGCAGTCGTGTTTTTCGGGTACCTTCAGCCTTCAGCCTAAATAGCTTCAGCCTGACTACGTGAGTAGTTACATTGAACAAATAAAACTAATCAAACTAATTGTAACCGTTCACGGTTGTCGGTTCACAGTTCACAGTTTTTTCCAACCGTGAACCGGTAACTGTAAACCGTGAACGGTTACATAATAATTTATAAAGACGCACTGATAACCTGCAAGATTTTTTCCAAACTTCTAAATCTTCAAAAGATGACCCCATAATTCTCTTCTACCTTCTGTTTTTTCCAACCGTGAACCGATAACTGTAAACCGTGAACGGTTACAACTAATTGAACCAGTCTGCTCGCCCGAAGGGCGCTAATTCAAGGGATGCCCGATCTCTTCCTTCTCTCCAAGGCGGTTTCTTCAAACCACGAGACAGAATATACAGCCTCCGATCCACCAGGGTATGACCATGAACAGATGCATAGGACATGAACACCCCAACCTGGCAGTTGTCAGTCTTGCTCATTGTACCGGAATACTGTCTTCCCACGCCCGCAGATATTTATCGCCATTTTTTGGGAAACCCGTATCATCGAAAATCACAACGCCGTTTGAGGCTCCAAACAGCACGCCCACTTCCTCGGCAATGTTCTCAACGTTCTTTCGCTCAATAGGCATCATCTTCATGAGTCGGCTTATTTTACTCTACTCCAGTATCCAGGAAACCGGTTGTGGCATGAATTTTGTAGGATTACTTTCAGTATAGTAACGGTATGGATTTTTCTGTAAGGTGAGTCGAAACTGACCGCTCTTATACTAATTTTTTGTTGGATTTAGTGATATTTGTTGTTCGAGGTTATATCTTTGCATGGTGAATGCCCATGCTGGTGTGAGATGGATATTGACTTTTGACAGAGAGAAAGGTAGAAGCCTGTGTAGATGATTTAATGTGCCCACCACACATACGATAGGTTTCTAAGTATGGGAAGGAGAAATCGTGCTCTGCCGACCCGAAGTATAGTTAAAAACACAGCTAAATAAGGAGGACACAAATGGAAGTTTTTACAGAAGAGTGGTTAAATGCGGTAGTTGAAAAACTCAAAAATGATCAATCATTTCACAAGAAAGCAGAGGTCTTATTCAGGGGTGAACCTCTATTGAAGGGTGATTATCATTTCAGGGTGCTAAAGGATGCCAATCTTACTAAAGACGCAGCTTTTGGCATGCGGATGCCAACCTGTGATCCTTGTTGGTATGGAGATAAAGAAGATTACGAGGTAGACTTTATCATAGAGGCCAAGGCTGAAGATTTTCTTGATCTCTTTTCGGGAAGGATGCATCTTATTGAGATGTTGAGGATGGGAGCCCAGAAAAAACCCAAACAACCTGCTGGAATAACACAAGTATCTCCCCAAATAAGCGGAGCTATGGGAGGCCTTTCGAGTTTTATAGAAATAATCAGGGAAGTTTCAGGTATGGAGAAAAAGAAACACCGGACGGATATTTACGGAGGTGTGGAAAAGTCTTCTGCAACCGGAGAGTGGAAGGAAAGATACTGGAATTGGGCAGAAACTTATTGGAGACCACCGGAAACACCCTCCGAGATTTACGGAAAGCTGGAAGGATAGTTACATTAAGAGTATTACATGTCAGCATTTGTCCTGTACCTGTATGTAATGCAGCTCCGACTTCATCGCTGTTGGAGCCGGAGCTGACAGGGCAGGGACGGGACAATGTGTTTTTGTGTGGGTGTCATTTCAGCATCTTCTGAATTTATAGGTCGGTATCGAACCTGTTTTTCAAGCAAATTCCCACCCTTATCCAACATTTTACCTGTATCCTACTGTCGTGTCAACCGTGGAACGTATAGTGACCATCTGCCATATCCTATATGGCACAGGCGGATTTAAAATAATCAATGCGACATCTTACACTTGACAGGACACTAAGTAGTTTTTCCATGTTTGTAAGTGGGGAATCAAAGGTCTGATGTGGCCAGTTTTGTCACAAATCTTAAATATATCGGAAAAAATAGCCGATTTAAATCTTTGGGAGTGTTGTGCCTTCACGATCCAAAGAGTAAAAGGGGAATATCATGAATGTAAGTGAAAAGGTTAAAGAGTGTCTGTCTTCACCCGAGAAGACCAATGTGTTGAGTACAGCCGGCAAAGGCGGTGAGTGCAATATCGCAATGTTCGGTTCATTCGTATGGGCAGGTGATTCTGCCATTATGCTGCTGCTTGGAGACAACAGAACCTATGCCAACTTGAAAGAAAATCCGCTCGCGGCCCTTCTCGTCACTTTACCGGGGAAGGTCGGTATGCAGACAGAAGGTTGCCGGATATACCTTAAGGTAAAATCGATTGAAGACGGCGGCGACACATTTGATAAGATAAAGGCCGGGGTCAAGGCTAAGATTGGAGATGCCGCTGAGATGTTGAAACATCTTATGATCTTCGACATCTTGGAAACCAGACCCATTGTTGACATGGGGCAGGGAATGTGATGGGAAATGAGTGTCACTGTTAGCGTAAAATTCGTGTAAAAATGGCAAAAGAATTGTAACTATTCAGCCACGGATTTACACAGATGAACGCAGCTTAGGTTTAAATACAAAGAAATCGCGTGACTACCTGAGTAGTTACAAAGAATTTAGTAGTCGTTCAAGGTTGATAGCTTTTAACCGTTGAACCGTGAACCCTTGAACCCTTTTTTGGTTCGGGTTAGGTTGTGTCCATCCAGAAATATGGATGGACACTATGTTGCCGAATCCTTAAAGATTTTGGAGAGAGAGTGAGAAAATGGAAGAAGAAAAAGAGATGTGGCCTGAGGAGATGTGGAAAATATGGGATGGTGATGGATCAGGTGTTGTGCACATAGATGATAGGCCTTATGAATATGGTATGTCTGGTTCTGCGTGGTCTGAAATTGAAACGCCGGCAATCTGGCTACGGCCTGCAGGTGAAGATTCGCCGACCGCCGACTCAGATATAAAAAGAGATGATCCTCTCTATGTTAATGGCACCGACCAGTTCAGGATTATGGTTGAAACGGCCAGGACTATTCATAATATTTTGAATGCAAAGGGCGCCGGGGTTCTGGGGAAAATGGGTATGAGTTGACCGACCGGTTGAGAATGTTATATTCAAGGCGCTGTTAATAGCGCAATAAGTAGGGGTAAGGATCGTAGATTCCCCCCGCTGGAATGGCGAAATAAGGCAAGTGTTTGTCATTCTTGTGAAAGGCCTGCGCCAACGGAGGAAGGACGGGAATCCAGAATTGTGGCCAATGTGATTATCCCGATTTATTGAGCAGATATGAACGCTAAAACAAGAAATTAAAGAGAGGGACAGAGATGGAACAACAGGAACCATGGCAGAACGTCGTACAGTCGGTTAAAAAAGAAGATAATCTGGATAATACCCTCGGTGTTATTACCAATATCCAGCTTTTTTCCACTTATGATGGCCCGGGTATCAGGACAACGGTTTTTCTTAAAGGTTGTACAATGAACTGCCGGTGGTGTCACAACCCTGAAGGTATGAAGAAATACCCTGAGGTCTTTCCAGATACAAGTAAATGTACAGGATGTGGAGAGTGCGTGAAGGCATGCCCGACAGGCGCTATCAGTTTTCCCGAAGAGAAAAACCCCCGGATAGACAAAGATCTGTGCAACACCTGCGGCAGTTGTGTTGATGCCTGCAATGTCGGCGCGCTTGGCATCTGGGGCGTCTTTGTCAGGGCGGGGGATGTGCTCGATGCAGTAGAAAGGGATAAACTGTTCTATGAACGATCCGGCGGCGGGGTGACGATTTCAGGCGGTGAACCAACTGCCAGATTTGAGTTTACGTTAGCTCTGTTAAAAGGGGCAAAGGAACGGGGGATCAGCACCGCTCTCGATACCTGCGGATATACGCCATGGGAAAAGCTGAGCACGCTGTTGGAATGGACAGATATTGTTCTGTATGACATCAAATATATGGACCCCAATGCCCATAAGGAATTTACAGGCAGAGATAATGCCCTTATCCTTGAAAATGCGAGACGTATTGCAGAAAAAGGGATACCCATGAGGATAAGAGTTCCTGTTATCCCGGGACGCACCGATACGGTGGCCGCTTTATCAAAGACGGCTGAATTCGCGGCGGAACTTGACGAGAAAGGCAAGGTGCTTGGAATAGATCTGTTGCCATATCACCCCTTTGCAGGGGCCAAATACCGACTTTTCGGTTTTGATTATCCTTTTCCCGAAGGCGAGGGGTTCCAGGATGAAGACATCTTTCAATTTATCGAGCTGTTTACCGACGAGGGTTTAGATGTGACCATCGGCGGTTAGCCTGCTGGGGAAACATTTTATTTTAAGGGGGTTAAGATCATGATTTGTGATAAGTGTGAATATGAAGCGCCTCTGGACGAGTTCGGATATATATGTCCGAACTCCTGATGCGGTCCGATTGATGTGAGGCAGTGTCCTCGCTGCGGCGCTCAGGTGAGATGCCATCGATTTGATGAATTGGAAAGTGAAGTTCCGGGACAGATAAAGAGAGCGTATAAACTCCTTGAAGAGGAAAATTACGGGGAAGCAAGGAGTGTCACCCGTGATATTGCCGATAAAAACCGGCAGGTTTGTCTCCCGGGTATTGATGAGGAATTGAGAGTCCTGTTTAAGAGAATAAAGATGAAGCGTGATGAAGGAAGGAAAACTTTTTTAGCCTCATGAGAATAGATGAAGGGAGATACCTGGAGTGGAAACAGATAAGTCAAAAGTGGGACTGGATGACAGTTTGTCACCTGCTGAGATGAAAGAAGAGATACCGAAAGAGATAAAGGCAGCTCACAAATTCCTGGAAGAAGGAGATTTCAGACGAGCAAAGACTATTGCCAACAGCGTTGCCAAAATGAACCGTCAAGTCAATCTACCTGGAGTTAATGAGGTGTTAAAGGCTCTGTTTGAAAATATAAAGGTAAAACGCGCCGAGGCAATGAAGACCATGTCCTCATGAGTAAAATAAGAGAAGCGATGAAATGAATGTCAGGTGCGGACCGTGAAAACAGTAAGAAAAGAGGTAACCGTTCACGGTTGTCGGTTCACAGTTCACAGTTCACAGTTCACAGTTCACAGTTTTTTCAATGAACTATGCAACGATTGAAGCATTTTGGATATTGGTTTCAACTCTTGAATTAATTCTTTCCTTTACACATACGCATCTAAATCAGAAAATATATCAACCTCTCGTAACCGTTCACGGTTGCCGGTTCACAGTTCACAGTTCACAGTTTTTCCCAACCGTGAACCGATAACTGTAAACCGTGAACGGTTACGCTATTTTTTTCTCAATTTATGTGTAAAGGGCTGTCCTATCCCCAGTAAGCGCTTAAATCAGGGAGGTAATTATGGCTGCAACACCAAACAGGATGTTAGAATACTCCGAATACTGGAGAAAAAATAAATCGGCGGTAGAGTCACAAGAGCTTATCAAGGTATTGCTTGCCCTGCGTAAAGTCGGGAGACATATAGCTTCAAACGTAAAGACCATTGAGTGGGGCGGGATGTCGGCGCCTGATCCCGTTGCAAAGATTGAGATTAACGCTGAGCTGGCCAGAGGTGAGTACCCTCTCCCACCTCATAAAATGGACATTCTGGTAGGCATAGCGGCAAGAGAGGCATTTTGCTGTAAGATCCATTCAGACATGGTTTTGCTGAGGCTCAAAAGAAAGCTGGGTGAAGTACCTCCAGACCTTGATTTCCTGATCGGGACAGGAGAAGACATTTTCATTAGATATATCGCAAAGAATACCGTCTGGAAGTACTACCTGCCATTTTGCTGGCTTCATGTAAGATCGCCAAATGGAAGGGATGTTGCCCGGCCGCCAACCGTCAGGTCTCTTCTGCATATTTTTGCCGACTATGTCCTGTCGGACAAATTGGCTGTAAATATGCACCCTGATTATTATGACCTATTTCAACGATTGATTGTTGTTAGAGATGAAATCATCAATTGCGCAAAGGAGCTGTCCGTCTCAAAAAGGTGTGATCTGAGAGTCGATATATATCAACATTTATGGAAAGATGTGATGGAAGGGGCCGCTTCCTGGGATTCTGATGATTTCCCGGAAGGCCTTCCAACGCCTGAAGGAAGAACCGCCGAAACAGAGGAATGTGAGGATGATCAGAGCTCAGAAATCGAGGATTGTCAGGAAGATCAGCTCGGCTGTAGAGAAAGTGAGATCGAATCGCAATTAATGCAGCACATAAAAGATATACTGTGTGAACAGGAAGAGAAGAGCCTCAATGAACATATGGAAGGTATTGCCGATGACGAAAAGTCAGGAATTGTCGATACCTGCTTTGTTAAATCGGGTCTTCACTGCCGGATCGATTCTGATGCAGCATTGGTCTCAAGACTCAGGCGAATTTTCCAGCAGCAGCGAACTGTCAGAAGCAGACGCTACCATTACCAGCGCGCTCTTCCCACAGGCAAAATCGACGGTAGACGGCTATACCGCTTTGCCCTTGACGGCCGCCTTTTCAGACAGAGAGAATACGTTTACCATGACAACACAAGAAACATCTCCATACTTGTCGATGGTTCCGCGTCGATGACAGGGGGGCTTCCGGGCGGCGGCAAGGACTGGGCAAGAACGGAACGTGTGTTTGTCTCTCTGGCTGAAGCGATCAAGGACACCGGAAACAGACTTGATGTTTTCGCATATTGTGAGAGGGGTGGTATATGTGAAGTGAGTTGCCTTGCCTATAACAACAAGATATACACCGTTCGTCCCAGCGGCCGGACACCTACAGGGCAGGCCATCGTCGCCGTTGCCCTGAAACTGCCCAGGGACAAGCCCAGGCTTATTATACATGTTACCGATGGCGAGTCTAATTGCGGGCTCAGCGTAAAGAAGGGCATTGAGTTCTGCGACAGGACAGGAGTGGAAATTGTGACCATCGGAGCTTATTACGATGAAGAAATGAAAGTTGCCCTTGAAAAACAATACGAAAATAGGGCGATACTGGTGGATTCCCTGGAACTCCTGCCGGAACGAATGGAGGAGGCGCTAAGGACGAGATTGCTAAATTAAACGTAACTACTCAGGTTGTCAGGTTCACTGTTCAACGGTTAGCCGCATCCAGTTCGCAGGGTGGATTAAGCGGAGCGAATCCACCCTACGAACTTCTCAATAAATTAGGGGAGGGGAGGTTTTAACCTCCCGATATGGGCGACTAAAGTCGCCTCTACCCAAATTTACTGAGATGTTACTCGATTCTCTTCATTCAACCGTTAAACCTCTGAACCGTGAACCTGAGCGATTGCAACTGAATTTTATAGAGACGAGTGATGATTGTCGATCAACCCCGGTCCTATTATGTGTTTGTCTACAACTCTCGTATTTATGAAGGATACGAGTACGTTGTTTATCGAGGGAAACACCTGATGAATAAAGAATACCTTGAACACTGGGGAAAATGGGTTGTGGATGGCCCCAGACACAAGCTTGATGAACTGGCGCGGAGGCTGGATAGCCATGTGGAGGCGGGTGACATTGCATGTGTCAAATATGAAAGGGAACCCCGCACAGATATCGGCAAGACTAAATGTACCATGTGCGTCTATTGCGATGAGCGCTGTCGAGACGATGTCCTGCAAATAATACTCACCAATAAAGGGGAAAAACCCAGAGCGTGGAGATACGATAGAGAGACGATCGACAAATGGCTGCCGGGTGGAGAATTACTTGAAAAGTGGATACAATTACAGAAGTTAAGTCGCGTTGAGGCAAATCAGGCAAGAGAGGAGTCACGCAAAAAATTCAGTGTCATACTGAACAATCCTGATAAACCCTTTGCAGGGTGGCCTCAATAGGGATGGCACGGACAAACTTGTTTGTCCGTGAATAAGCCGCCTACTCAGGTTCATGGTTCACGGTTGATCGTTTTTAGCTACTGAGCAGTTAACCTGAATAATTACGATTTTCTTTTGCCATTTTTGCACGAATCTCATAACTAATGACCTAATAGCCTTCAGCCTTCACCCTTCAGCCAACAACCTGACCGGTTACAGAAACAACTTATACTCACTCGATTTTGCGGAAATATCCATGGTTTCAATATGAACCGACAATAACAGGCTCTCTATGATGTCTCTTGATATTGAAAGGCTGTAAACGAGCGCTTCTCTCAAAGGTGCGCCTGTGGCCATAAGCTCTGCAATCATCAAACTATGTCGAACCGATATGACTGTATCGACATGGGGATCACTTCTCAGATTTCCGATTACCTTCAGAATCAAATCAGCATCTTCTTCAGTCACTCCTGTTTTATTGACAAGCACCTTTTTTTCTATCTCAGACGGCAGGTAATCCACCGGAATAATATAAAATCTATCCCTCAGGGCCACGTCGAGTGTATCGGCGCCGGTAAATTCTTCCCCTTCGTTCATGCTGGCAAAAAAGACCACTCCGGGGGCAACTTTTATCAGACCGAGCTGATCAACCCAGATGGATCTGTTCTCGGAAAGAACAGAAAAAAGTTCATTAAGCGCTTTGGGATGTTCAGGCCGGTTTATCTCCTCTAAATGAATGACACAGTCAGGAGTCGTAATGGCCTTTGGAAACAAAAATTCCTGATAATAGGTATCCCCCCCCTTCAGTGCATGCTCGCCAAAGAGCTGACCGGGTTCAGAAAGCTGGCCGATCTGAAAGATAGCGAAGGGACGTTTATAACAGGCTGCAAACTGGTGTATCAGGGATGATTTGCCGCAGCCCTGACGTCCTACAACCAGAATATTGACAGGGTGAATTCTTGAAAGTTTTTCAAGACTACCCAGAACACGTATCGCCTCTTCAGGCAGGTAAAAGTACGGATCTAACTCCGGAACATTTAATTGTTTAAGGTTTTCCATAATTACTCTCCTTACACGGGTTCAGGGTTCAGAGGTTCACGGTTGATCGTTTTCTAACCACTGAACCCTGAAAACCTGTAGTTACGATTTTCTTTTGCCGTTTTTGCCTGTCTGTGCGTTGCACACGCAGACAGGTGCGGGCACGCACAGGCAGGTACGAATTTCACAACTAAGGGACTAATTGCCTTCAGCCTAAACGACTTGAGTTATAAAGTACATCCCTCCACCCAGCAATTAGGATCCGGTCCCATCAGCCTGCCGGTCTGTATATAAGCGCTGCGGCGACAGCCGCCGCAGACATACCGGTAGACGCACTTGCCACATTTCCCTTCCAGCCTCTCACGATCCCGGAGTTCTCTGAACAGATCGCCATTCGACCATATATCTCCCAGGCTTCTTTTTAGAAGATCGCCATTCTGCACCTCTTGCTGAATAAGACAACCGGTAGCGACCCTGCCCTCGGCAGTAATCATATAGCTATAGATTCCGCTGATACAACCCACTCCAAAGCTGAAGAAATCACAAGGACTATCGGGAACAGCGAGCAGGCGTCTGGTTGCTTCCTGTTCACTTACAATATATCGATTTTCAAACTGGATATTTGCAAGTCCTCTCTTCCTCTGTTCTTTCCAGAGCAGTCTCTGCGCATCCCGCCTCTGTTCCTTACTCAGCCCCCATTTATGTTTTCCAAGTGAATGGCCAACCGGCAGGAACTCCACCATGATGAACTGCACGCCAAGTTCGGCTGTCAGATCAAGCAGGGGCGCCAGATCAGCGTAATTGACTTTTGAAAGGGTCATGATCAAATAGACGCTCGGTACCCCGTAATCACGAAATAACTTTAATGCGTTAATCGTCCTGTCAAATGTTCCGCTTCCCCTGTTCCAGTCATGATTTTCTCTCAGACCATCCACGCTTACCTTCACCTGAGCGAGACCCGCTCGCGACAATTCCCGAACGATGTTCTTTTCCACAAGAGTCCCATTTGTATTCAGGGCAGTATAGATATTCTTTCCAACCGCGTATGATATGATTTCAACCAGGTCATCACGAAGAAGGGGCTCGCCGCCTGCAAACTGGATCGCAGTAGTCCCAGCCTCGGTGACATTGTCCAAAACGTCAAAGACCTGCCTTGTGCTCAGCTCACCCTTGACACCCTTGGGTCTCTTTGTGCATATCCGCGCATCGGTAAAACAGTAACGACAGTGTAAATTACATTCTTCTGTAAGGCTGAACCATGCGAACATCGGCCTGGCGCCTTCTACCGCCCGGTAATACTTCTCACGGGTAATGGATAAAAACTCTTCATTTGAAATGGCAGAGGGGTCTTGTATTCTTAGCGTTGGTAAACCTTTCATAGATATCCCACCTCCCTTCAAGGTTGATTACATTTTTACAATGTTGGTCTCAATCCACGATCAACCTTACACATCACTGTAGGATGGGGTTTTATACCCCCACCGGAGACGGTGGCATATAAAATGCCACCCTACATGCCTGGTTTAACCCCAATTTTTATTGAGCTGAAACCCAATGAACAAATGTGATATATACTGTATCAGCTCAATAAATAGGGGGATTACATTTTTAAAGTGTTGGTCTCGAACCACGATAAGCGTTCACCGAACATTGAAATTAGAAATTAGAAATTGGAAATTAGAAATTGGAAATTCAGCCTTCATGCTTTTGTACTGCTCGGCTGAGCTCACGCTGAAGTCTGTCAACTCGTAAATTCGTTTCATCTCTCCCAAATTTCTAATTTCCAATTTCAAGTTTCAAGCCGTGAATGGCTA
>JAUWQS010000484.1 GCA_030610915.1 Pseudomonadota bacterium
TCAAGCAAAATAATCTTTCTCTGGATATTCGTCATAACCCATAAATTTTTTGAAACAAAAGTGAAAAAACATCACCAAAAACGCAACAGCAGAACCTGGGGGTCACATAACATGGGGGGCAGGGCTACACTCTTGACGGCAGTTCATCTTACTTTGACAGGTTGTGCATACGATCTGTAAAGAGTGTAGCCCTGACCCCTCAATTTCTTTAAACACCGCCGCGTATTTTAACGCTGTTGTCTTCGAGTCAAATTTACCATCAATAGATTTTCTTGCTTTTTCTACGACAGTTTTCCGCCTGTCAGGGTTTTCCAGAAGAAATTTTATTTTTTTCAACCACTGGGAGTTCGTTGACACAAGAAAGCCGTTGACTCCATCCTTGATAATATATGATGTCACGTCTGTAGTGGAAGAAACAGAGGCAAGGCCGCAGGACATATATTGTAAAAGTTTCTTTGGTCGCGTTTGCATGAGTGCATTTTTCAAGATATTAGGAAAGTGTATTCATTTCACCAACCGATTTTCAAGATTCGTTCTTTTTTTATCTTTCAAAAGAGGGCTGTTAACCGAGCTTACAATAGCACGTATAAGATACTTGGGATGGATAAAAAACCTTTTCTGATACGAACTGGCCGCTCTCCAGTGGTAAAGATACTCCTTCGGCAAATGACTTCTCCATGCTATCTTGCTCAGGAGGAGATGCTCTTGTGCGTACACCCTGTTTTTAACCTTAGAAATGGCGGGGGCAAGCGATCTGGTCTCCTGGAAAAAGTAATCTATATGCCTTGTTCCCTGCTCAAGGATTCTCATTTTCTGATCTCTTGCCCGGATTCCCGGGTGACGCCGGTATCTTGCTATCACTTTATCCACAAACAAAAATTTGTAGTGGACAGCAATTGAAAAAAGCAAAAGACGGTCTTCCTGAACACAGAGGTCTTCTTTAATTCCGCCCATCTCTTCCAATATTGACTTCCGCACACGGTAGGTGCCGGTGCGTACAAAATTATAAAAAAACAGGTATGGCAAGATCAATCCGCTGTGATACTTCTTGGGTTTATTTTTGACTTCTTTGAGGCGGGAGTCGCATGTGAGCATTCTCCCGTAGCTTGCGCCCCAAATTGGGTCTCTTTTTTCTGCCTTGTATAGAGCAGAAAATAAGGTCTCTATAGCATCTGGTTCCAACACGTCATCTGAATCCAGAAAAAGGACATAGTCTCCTCTACACGAACTTATACCCAGGTTTCTTGCGGCACCCTGTCCTTTGTTATGGGTTTGTCTACAAAGAACAATAGGGGTTTTCAATGCACACAGAGCCTCATATGTGCCATCATCCGATGCATCGTCAACTACTACAACCTCCTTCTTCAGATAAGTTTGGTTCAAGGCGCTCCTGATCGTCTGCATGACCAGTTTTTTCCTATTATAAACTGGAATGATAATGCTGATTAACGGCAAGTCATTTTTTGATTGCATTGTCAAATTCCCACCCCTTCTTTTTCCACCGCTTTCCGGTCTTTCGGATTACCTTGCGCATCAGTTCCTTTTCCTGATGGGCGGAAAGGTCGTTCTTTTCAATGTATGCATTCCAGAACTCCATCCGATCCATCGGGGACAAGCCTGGTTCCATGTTCACCTGTACCAGATTGTTTACCCGCCGAGACAGAGGGAGGGTAGTGTATCTTTTCGTTCGCTCATTGTCCAGCCAGTAAAACACAGACTTACCATTGGAGAAGCTGCAAAGAATGTTGCCGAGGCGCATATCGCCATGATGCAACCCTTTTGAATGCCATACGCCTGCCACATGCCCAAAGTCCTCCAGGAACTGCTGTCTCAGCTCCGGTGA
>JAUWQS010000250.1 GCA_030610915.1 Pseudomonadota bacterium
TTAGGGTCTGTCATGAAATAAGTATCACATTTATACATCTCATCTTCAGGCCATCTTTAGCCGATTCTCAATCGCAAAATCCTCAAAAGAGCCCTGCTATTCCTGCGGTTTTGCTCACTCGTATCGACTAAACCTGACCCAAATCTGAGCGCCTAACTGCAACACTTATTTCCTGACAGACCCTTAATGCGTGAGTCTCTCAATGATTCGTCTGTGGTCCGGGTACAGGTGAATGAGTTCGCCGCGCATCCCCATTTCAAATTCCCGAAAGTCGAAGCCGGGAGCAACCGTGCAGCCAACAAGTGAGTAAGATGAGTGGTCATCCACTGTCGCCCCGAACCAGGAATCTGCAGGGACAACTGCCTGAAGCGTTTCGCTCTCATCAGGGTTTTTACCGAGGGCGACTTCTCTGTATATGCCCGACACATCAATTATATGAATGGTTAGCGAAGAACCCGCATAATGATGCCAGATTTCATCAGACTTGATTCGATGAATGGCCGAAAACTCAGTTCCCTCAAGTAAATAGTAGATTGCCGTCGAAACCGGACGAGGTGCCGCACGGTCACTTCCTAAACAGCACTCGCCCATTTCAGCGGCGGACGTGTACGTTTCCCTGAAATAGCCACCTTCAGGATGTCTTTTTAGGCGAAGTTTCTCAATCCAATACGCGGCGCTTTTCATTTGAAGGATAATCTTTTAAAGTCCTATAAGCATCGCCACTTCATCACAATAATCGGGATACTTGGGGCACTTGAAACAGTCGGACCATATCTTCTCAGGAAGGCTTGATTTATCCACCTCCCTGAATCCCAGCTTCTCAAAAAATCTCTTTTGGTAGGTTAGAGTAAATACCCTGAATAGTTCAAGGGATACAGCTTCGGAAAAGCAAGCCCTTACCAGCCACTTGCCTATCCCCCTTTTCCTGTATCCTTCATCAACATAAAGCGACCTTATCTCAGCCAGATTATCCCAGAAGATGTGCATGGCACAGATACCCTTTATGGGCATGCCCCCGTTCTCCACATAAACAAAAAAATCCCTTAGATTGCCATAGATATCCGCGAGAGATCTTGGAAGCATTTCATCTTTTCCGGAAGAGATATTTATTATCCTGTGGATAACCTTAACGTCGCCTATTTTAGCCTTTCTCAGCATCGTCTATCCTTATTTAAAAACGTCCACTATCCTCCACAGGAAGTTTTTAACATCTCCAGGGCGTGTTCCCTTGTCTTTTCTGTGGCCTTAAGCCCGCTTAGCATCCTGGTAATTTCATCAAGCCGTTCCGATTCAGAAAGCAGAGCAATGCGGGTATTCACCCTTTCTCCTGAAAGGCTCTTTGAGACAAGGAAGTGGATGTTCCCGAAACAGGCAATCTGCGGAAGATGGGTTATACATATGACCTGGTGATGTTTCGACACCTCCTTGAGTTTCTTCCCGACAACCCCGGCCACCTCTCCTCCTATTCCGGTATCCACCTCATCGAATACAATGGCGCCAACGGATCCGCCTCCGGCCTGTACCTTTTTAATGGCCAGAACTATCCGGGAAAGTTCTCCGCCGGAGGCCACCCTGCTCAAGGGTTTTAACTCCTCCCCCTTATTCGCGGAAAGATAAAATTCGACCATATCTATACCCTTAGAACTAAAAAAGGGGTCATTGTCACTGCCCTTAAAGATGACTTCAAATCCGGCATCCGCCATTCTCAAGGTATCAAGCTCGCTTATTAGCGCCTCTCTCAATAATATGGCAGCCTCATGCCTTTTCCGTGAGAGCGCGCCTCCCTTTTCCGTCAGCAACGCCTCTTGTGAGGCAATCTCTCCTGAGAGCCGCTTGATATCCTCATCTAAGGAACATATCCCCTCCAACTCCTCTTCAATAGTCCTTTTTGTCTCCATCACATCTTTCAGCGTCTCGCCATATTTACGTTTGAGTTTTCTGAGAGATTCCAGCCTCTCTTCAATCCCCTCTAACCTCTCTGGATTAAAGGATATACCTTTTGCGTAATCTCTCAAGGTAAAGGCTACATCCTCAAGATTATAAAGGAGAGAGTCGATATCCTGTTCAGAAATTCCTAACTCCGGATCGATCTCCTTTATCTCTTTTATATTACTTACCACCCCGCCAAGTTCCGCCAGTATGGAGCCCTCCTTCTCATACAGAATATCGTAAGACCTGGCGACATACTCCATCAATTTTTTTGCATTGGTCAGGATGTTCTTTTCTTTCAGCAGAGATAAATCCTCCCCGATCGTAATTCCCGCGTCATCTATCTCTTTCAACTGAAATCTTAAGAGTTCTTCACGCTTGCCGCTTTCACTGCTTGTTGATTCAAGTCTTTCGAGCTTTGATTTCAGCGTTTGATATTCATCGTAACAGTCAGTAAAATCGGCTCTTAACGGCAAAAGATCGCCAAACTCATCCAGGATATCTATGTGGTTTTCCGCATTGAGCATTACTTGATGCTCATGTTGACCGGATATATTAATCAGGGATTCGGCGAGTGTGGAAAGCATGTTCAGGGTTGCCATGTTTCCATTGATATAAACCTTATTCTTGCCCGAACGCGTTACAATCCTCTTCACAATGATTTCGTCCCCATCATAAAAGCCCATGCTTATCAACTTTTCTTTTGACCGCTTCTTTCCGCTTATGTCAAAGCGCGCCTCCACAGTGGCCGTTTCTTCAGAGGTTCTTATCAGATCGGAAGATGCCCTCTCTCCGAGAAGGAGACTCACTGCGCCGATGATAATAGATTTACCCGCCCCTGTCTCGCCGGTAATAACATTGAGTCCACCGGTGAAAGATACCTTAAGCTCATCGATAATTGCAAAATTCTTTATGTGCAGATCGGTTAACATTTCCGTATCCGTTCACCGCAGAGAACGCAGAACTCGCGGAGAAACTATTCTTGTAAGCCAAGAGCTAAGATCGTTCTCTGCGGTGAACGGATACGCATTTCAACACGAATTTGCCACCGACGGCAGCGCTCCCCATCCCAGCTTCGTTCGCAATATCTCTAAATAGTCCCTGTGAGGGGAAACAATAAGATTGGTAAAAAATCTTGACTTATTTATAGTAACAGTATCTCCCGACCTCAGTGTAAATGAATCCTGCCCGTCCATGGTCAGTGTCGCTCCTTTCTCCTTTGTCCACAAGACAACCTTTACAATAGCATTCTCGGGGAGGATCACAGGCCTGTTTGTCAACGTATGCGGGCATATAGGTGTAACAATGATTGAATTAAGATCGGGAAAGACGATCGGCCCCCCGGCAGAAAGACAGTAGGCAGTGGAACCTGTCGGAGTGGATAGAATCAGACCGTCCGACTTGAAGGTGGTCAGATGCCGGTCGTTAACCGAGGTCTTCAGATCAATTATTCTTGAAAGATTTCCCCTGTTAATCACAATATCGTTGAGTACGGTGCGCTCGCCCACACATTCCCCGTTCCGGTGTACAGCGACATCGAGCATCATCCTTTTCTCTGTTCGATAGTCCCCCTTCAGGATTATTTCGAGAGCGCTGAACATCTCATTCAGATTAACCTCCGTCAAAAAACCGAATGTTCCTAAATTGATGCCGAGTATCGGCACATCAAATTCTCTCACCGAACGGGCAGCCCTGAGCAATGTCCCATCCCCGCCAAGAACAACAATAATATCCACCAGGCCTGCAAGATATCTCTCTTCAAATCCTGTAGATTCACCTAACTTTCCGGCTATCTCTCT
>JAUWQS010000232.1 GCA_030610915.1 Pseudomonadota bacterium
AGCTGATATAAAACCAGCAATTTCGGAATCACATTCCGCCACAATACAAGTCTCGCCAAAGTGGGAACAGAGTAACAGGTAACTATACCGGGAATTCAGATCAAGAGGCCTTGAACTCCTTATCAACTGATAGATCGCATCCCCATCTTTTAACTCCGGCTTGCGAAAAATTATGGTTTTCATATTGGATCCTTAATGATTAAACTAAAAATGATACCACAAAATCAGTCAGGATTCAAGAATAAAGACTTGGCACCAATGACTCCCGGCATGTCGGCTCTTAGATTGGCTGAAAATTCTTTGCCCATATCCTGGTATAGTTCCATGACAGCGCCAAGCACATCGTAAACACATGCATGCAGATGCTCCAGTTCATCGATCTCGGTTACCAATTCAGGAACTAACTGACTGGTTATTGTCCAAACCACCTTCCTTTTGCGGTTGAAGAACCAAGGAAATTTTCATCATTTTTTTCATAATCCAGACATCGTTAAATAGTCGAGTGGTCGAGTTGGAAAGAACTGCAAATAATTCAGCATATTAGGATTCGAATCAACATCGACTGTCCAATTTTCGGGCAAAACCTACTTACTTGAATAATAACAATCAGTTAACCACTCGACGAGGTCTGGACTTATTGAAAAGTTATGAACTTTACACGTAACTACTCAGGTTGTCAGGTTCACGGTTCAACGGTTGGTCGCATCCAGTTCGTAGGGTGGATTAAGGAGCGTTAAGAGACGAATCCACCTAAGCGATCAGAGTTTTCGGTGGATTCGCTCCGCTTAATCCACCCTGCAAAGTTCCGTGCAAAACAGTTTGCGTATCGCAAGAACCGGGGGAGCATATGTCATACCCCCCTAAAGAGGAACTCCGCATTCATCTGGAAATGAGACTTTCTTTCATCAGCTTAACCCTGAACCGTGAACCTGAGTAGTTACCTTTACGCTTAAGCGCCTAATGGTCTTCAGTCTAATACCCTGCAACCTATCTACCTGAGCGATTAATTCCTGCCCCTTTTCAGGCTCAAAAAGTTCAGATCATATTCCTCGATCAGCCCCTCATCAGCAAAGCTGAAGTATCTGTTATTACCTATGATAATATGATCCAGCACCTTAATCTGGAGAAGATTGCCTGCAAAGACCAGATGCCTGGTTATATCCTTATCGCTCCGGGAAGGTTTGGGAGCTCCTGAAGGATGATTATGGACAAAGATGAGGCTTAAGGCATTATTTCTGATGGCGTGTTTTATGATCTCGCGGGGATAAACCGACGAGGTGTTCAATGTGCCTTCAAAGAGATCTTCGATTTCTATGATCCTGTTTTTGCTATCTAAAAAGATGACCTTAAAGACCTCTTTTTTGAGATCACGCATGGAGTGATAGAGATAATCGAAAATCTCTTTTGATGATCCACAGATGGGCTTTTCAAGAATTTTCTCTTTGAGAAACTCTCTCGCCACCTCCTGAACAAGTTTTATGCCAAAGGCGCTGTGAGATCCAATTCCTTCAATCCCCTGAAGCTCCTCCACTGGCGCTTCGAGAACGCCCCGGAGTGTTTTGAACCTTCTTAAAGCTTCCTTTGCCTGCTCTTTACAATCTTTTCGGGGTGTGCCCAGGGTAAGAAGTAACTCCACAATTTCATAATCATGAAATCCTGAGAGGCCGGATATGATAAATCTTTCTCGCAACCTCTTCCTGTGACCCTTCTGGCTTTCCATCCTCATCCCGCATTGCCGGCAGGCGACTATGTCTCAATCTGTGGAATACAATCAGATATCCCTGTAAAGAAGATGCTTCGAGATATAATCACAGACGGACTCCGGCACAATGTATTTTATTGATTTTCCGCCTCTAATCTTATTCCTTATATCTGTAGATGATACACCCAACAAGGTCACCTCCCTGAAGAATATGGAGCTGTCCGTCGGACCTTTGAATTCATCTGTATCTCCGTTGTATCTGAACTGTGAAGCAAAATGGGGGGGAAGTATCTCCCTCAGATGCTTAACACTGTATCCCGGTCTTGTCATGACCACAAAATTGCACAACGACAATAACTCTTCCCAGTTTTTCCACATCTCTATTTTCTGAAAGGCATCCTGCCCCAAAATGAAGTAGAGCTTCATGTCCTCACCATACTTCTTAAGGAAATACTTTACAGTTTCAATGGAGTAAGATAGGCCTTCCCTTCTCTCTTCTATATCGGAAACATCAAATGACAGGTTCCCTTCGGCAGCCAGCCTGATCATCTCAGTGCGATGGACAAAGGGTGTGATATCTCCGCGTGTCTTAAGAGGAGGATGGGAGGCCGGGACAAATATGATCTTCTCTAATTCAAATATTTCAAGGATCTCCTGGGCACACCTCAGGTGGCCGATATGGATCGGATCAAATGTCCCTCCCAGTATTCCCCGTTTCATGTCCTTATCTGTCCGTCGCCATAGATGATGAATTTGGTTGTTGTCAACTCTTCCAGCCCCATCGGTCCGAAGGCATGAAGTTTTGTTGTGCTTATTCCTATCTCCGCCCCGAGGCCGAGTTCAAACCCATCGCTGAACCTGGTGGAGGCATTGATCATAACGGACGAAGAATTGACCTCATTCAAAAAACGCTGGGAGTTGACGTAGTCACTGGTGATGATCGATTCAGTGTGAAGAGAACCGTACTTTTCGATATGAGCCATCGCCTCATCGATGTCTTCAACAACCCGCACTGACAGGATAAGGTCGAGATATTCCTCATACCAGTCGTGCTCAGAAGCCTCTTCAATATCCGGCAGTATTGTCATAGTCTTCCCGCAGCCTTTAAGAACAACTCCCGCTTTACTGAACTTTTCCGCCATAACGGGGAGGAATTTCTCTGCAATATCCTTATGAACAAGAAGTGTCTCCATGGCATTGCAGACTCCGGGCCTCTGGGTTTTGGCGTTAAGGCATATGGATTGGGCCATCTCGATATCCGCGCCGGCATCGACAAAGATATGACAGACCCCCTTGTAATGTTTGATTACCGGTATCCTGGATTGATCCACAACAGCCCTGATCAGTCCTTCTCCGCCCCTCGGAATAATCAAATCGATATATTTTTCAAGCTGAAGCATTACATTAACTGCCTCCCTGTCTGTCACAGGTATAATCTGTATGGCAGCCTCTGGAATCCCTACATTTCGCAGAACTTCCTGAAGTATTTCCGCAATGGCGACATTGGAGTTTATCGCCTCGGATCCTCCTCTCAGGATAACAGCATTCCCGGATTTAAGACAAAGAGCGGCGGCATCCGCTGTGACATTGGGACGGGACTCATAAATGATCCCTATAACACCGAGAGGTATCCTCATTCTTCCAACGAGGAGGTTATTCGGTCTTCGCCACATGGAGGTGATCTCTCCAACCGGATCCGGCAGGGCGGCAACCTCCTTCAGGCCATTAGCAATGCCATTTATCGTGGTCTCGCTGAGGGTCAGCCTGTCTATCATTGCAGTTGAAAGACCTTTGCGCCTCGCATAGTCGAGATCCTTTGTGTTTTCGGAGGCGAGGTAGGAAGTTTGATTGATCAGTTTTTCAGCCATTTGCAAAAGCGCCCTGTTTTTCAGATCGGATGAGACATTTGCCAGTTTCACAGAGGCGCTCCTGGCATCCTTTGCTATTTCAATAACCTTGTTCTCAATATTCATGATGCCTCCTTTCCTTGAATAAAATTAAGGTATCTCAATGTATCGAAAACAGAAGGTTAAAGTCAAGACCATTAATAATTTCGTAAGCGTTCACCGCAGAGGCGCAAAGACCGCAGAGATGACAAAAAAGTGTAACCGTTCACCGCAGAGAGCGCAGAGAAATTAGCCTTGTAAGCCAAGAGCTAAGATCGTTAAATTGTTGAGTCGTCGAGTAGTTGAGTGGTTCAAAGACATTCACCATTTAACCAACTAACCCGGGGATAAGCTGAAAGCAACACGTAAT
>JAUWQS010000126.1 GCA_030610915.1 Pseudomonadota bacterium
TGCCGGAAAATTCATTATTCTCGAAGAAAACAGACCCTTGTGTATAGTGGGAGAGCGTATAAATCCTACGGGGAAGAAGGCGCTCCAGCAAGAACTTCTTGACGGCAAGATGTCTATCGTCCGCGAGCTGGCCTCGGAACAGAAAAGAAATGGGGCGGCGCTTCTCGATGTCAATGTAGGGGTTCCCGGCGCAGATGAAGAGAAAATAATGCATAATGTTATAAACTTTCTGCCAACCGTTACCGACCTTCCTCTGGTCATTGATTCGTCAAAAATCGAGGCGATAGAGAAGGCCCTCCGGTTATATCCCGGTCGCGCCCTTCTCAATTCCATTTCGGGAGAAGAGGAAAAACTTAAGAGGCTTCTCCCCATTGCGGCAAAATATGGGGCGATGTTTATTCTCCTGCCGCTAACCGACAAAGAGATACCGGCCACAGCCCGAAGACGAAAAGAGATAATTCAGAGCGTCTTCAAAGAGGCCGCTCTCCTCGGTTTTGCCAGAGATGATATTGTCGTTGATGGACTGGTTATGACGGTAGCCTCCGACTCACGCGCCGCACTGGAGACACTGAAGACCATCGAATGGTGTTCAAATAAATTCAGGTGCAACACCGTAATCGGGCTTTCCAACGTTTCCTTTGGCATGCCGCAGCGAAAATGGATTAACGCGACCTTTCTTGCAATGGCGGGGGCGATGGGGCTGACTATGGCCATTGCCAATCCTTCAAGTGAAGAGATGATGAACATTAAAATAGCCGCGGATCTACTGACACAAAAAGATAAAGACGCCACATCATTTATCTCCTATTTTTCCGGAATATCTCCCTCAGTTACCCCTTTAATAAAGGGCGAGGGGGGGTCTTCACCGGAGCAAAAGGTGTTTCAGGCCGTTCTCGAGGGGAACAGGGAAGAGATAATTGATCTTGCGAAGGAGGCTCTTTCATCCGGCGCTACCGCTGACAGGCTTGTTCAGGATGTGATGGTTCCCGCCATTGTCAGGGTCGGCGATTTATTTGATAAAAGAGATTATTTTTTGCCCCAGCTTGTCGCCGGCGCTGAAGCGATGAAAAAAGGGCTTGAATACCTTACTCCGCTCCTCAGGAAAGATTCGCCGGAACAAAAGAAGAAAGAAATTATTCTTCTTGCCACGGTAAAAGGGGATATTCATGACATAGGCAAAAACATAGTGTCGCTTATGTTAAGAAATCACGGGTTTAATATTATAGATCTTGGCAAAGATGTGCCGGCTGAAGAGATCATCAAGAAGATAAAACTTTCTCAACCTGCCATTGTGGGACTCTCCGCGCTTATGACCACAACGATGGTCAACATGAAGGATGTTATTGAATTAGCGAGGGCAGAGGGGCTTGATTGCAAATTTATAGTAGGAGGGGCGGTGGTGAGCAAGTCCTTCGCCCACTCGATAGGGGCGGAATATGCAAAGGATGGCGTCGGAGCAGTGCGGCTTGCCCGGAGATTGTGCGCGGAATCAGTAACTACTCAGGTTGTTTAGACTGAAGGCTAAAGGCTGTTAAATACGGCTTGAAACTTGAAATTGGAAAGTAGAAATTTGGGAGACCTGTCTGCGCCTGCCTGTGCGGTGCACGCAGACAGGTGCGGGCACGCACAGGCAGAGATGAAGCGAGACTACGAGAGCATGAAGGCCGAATTTCTAATTTCAATATTCCGCTTTCCACACAAGTTTCTCCACCTTGATGGGGGAGCTCAGGAGAGAGTGAGGGAGGAGAAAAGGAAAACCAATCATGTTAGACTACTTTTTAAAAGGGGGGCCGGTCATGTACCCCCTTCTTCTCTGTTCTCTGATATCGCTTACGATAATCATTGAACGGATAATATTCTGGGTAAGAGAAGAGAAAAATCGCGATAGAGAATTATTAAATAAGTTGATGTCCTTAATCGAGAATGGGCGCTTCGAAGAGGCAAAAAAGATTACCGGAAAGACCCGTGATTTCGTTATCAGAGTCATGGTCTGCGGGGCGGTTCATCGTGAATTCTCCTTGCGGGATGCCATGCAGATGAGCGCCGATGAGGAGATTGCCAGGATGAGACGTTACCTGCCTGTTCTTGACACGATGATAACCCTCTCACCGCTTCTGGGAATCCTCGGAACGGTAACCGGGATCATCTATTCATTTAATATGATGGGAACAGTTGGTGTGGAACATCCACAAATTATTACAGTGGGCATTGCCCAGGCCCTTATCACTACGGCATTTGGACTGACCATCGCCATCCTCAGCCTGATGCCTTACAATTATTTTGTATCGAAGATCGAAAAGGCCACACTGGAGATGGAACAGTACGGCACCAGTCTGGAGATAGTATTCGAGAAAGAAAAAAACAGACTGGAAGGTTGATTGGGATGAAGATGAAGAGAAGTTTGTAGTGCGAACCCTAAGCGGAGCGAATCCACCGAAAGCTCTTTGTGGCTGCGCCGGCACAACAAAGAACGAGTGATAAAAGGTTTTGTGACGGCTACTCAGCATATCTGAAACTACCGCAAGAGACGATTGGGGGATTTTTTTAATGGCGAATAATGGAAAAATAAAAGAGCTTGCCAATTTTATCTGGAGTATTGCGGATCTGTTGAGAGGTGATTACAAACAATCCGATTATGGAAAGATCATACTCCCTTTTACAGTTTTGCGAAGGCTTGACTGTGTTCTGGAGTCTACCAAGCAAAATGTCCTCGATTATCTGCCGAAATTAAAATCCATGAAGTTTAAAAATACCGAGCCGGTGCTTAACAAAGTCGCCGGTTTTAATTTTCATAATAAAAGCAAGTTGGATTTTGAAAAGCTGAAAGCTGACCCTGATAATATAGCTGCAAATTTAAGAAACTATATCAACGGGTTTTCCGCTGGCGGTAGGGAAATAATTGAATATTTCAGTTTTAATGATCAGATCGCCCGCCTTGATGAGGCTAATCTGCTGTTTCTGGTTGCAAGCCGTTTCAGTGAAGTGGATCTTCATCCTGATAATGTTTCGAGTATTGAAATGGGGTATGTCTTTGAGGAACTTATCAGGAAATTCTCTGAATTGTCCAATGAAACTGCGGGGGAGCATTTCACGCCTCGCGAAGTAATCAGGTTAATGGTAAATCTCCTGTTTTTGAATGACAAGGAGATCCTGACCAAAAAAGGGATTGTAAAAACAATTTACGATCCTGCCGGTGGAACAGGAGGGATGCTGTCTGTGGCGGAAAACTATTTGCGTGAGCTTAACCCCCGTGCCAGGCTGGAGGTTTTCGGACAGGAAGTAAATCCTGAATCATACGCGATTTGCAAATCCGATATGCTTATCAAGGGGGAAAATACAGCCAACATCAAATTCGGTAATTCCTTTACAATGGACGGTCTGGAATCGGAAAAATTTGATTATATGCTTTCCAACCCTCCTTTTGGAGTTGAGTGGAAAAAAGTTCAGACCCATATCAAAAAAGAGCATGAAACAAAAGGCTTTGGAGGGCGGTTCGGCGCCGGACTTCCGCGCATCAGTGACGGATCTTTTTTGTTTTTGCAGCATATGATTTCCAAGATGAAACCGTCAAACAACGGCACCCGGCTCGGCATTGTATTTAATGGTTCGCCTCTTTTTTCCGGTGGCGCCGGAAGCGGAGAGAGTGAAATCCGAAAATGGATCATTGAAAATGATATGCTGGAAGCCATCATCGTCATGCCGGATCAGCTTTTTTACAACACCGGCATATTTACTTATATCTGGATTTTAACAAACCGGAAACCGGTTGAACGTAAAGGAAAAATCCAGGTGGTTAATGCTGTTTTATTCTTTGAAAAGATGAGCCGGAGCCTGGGCAACAAAAGAAATGAGATCAGTGATAACCAGATCAATGAGATAACCGGAATTTATGGAGATTTCATTGAAGGTGACTTTTGCAGGATATTTGACAATGAAGATTTTGGTTACAACCGGATTACAGTTGAACGACCTTTGAGACTCAACTTCCAGACCTCAGAAGAAAGAATAGCTCTGCTTGAAAATGAAAAAGCCTTTCAAAATCTTTCCAGACCGAAAAAAAAGGGTAAAGCAGGCTTGAAGCAAAAGGAAGAGGGAGAGAAACTTCAACAAGATATACTTGCAATGCTTAAAAGCATGGATGGCTCCGTAATTTATAAAAACAGAGAGAAATTTGAAAAAGCTCTTAAAGAGCATTGCAAAAAATATGGACTGGTTTTACCTGCGCCGATACAAAAAGCTATTTTAAATGCCCTGTCTGAACGGGACGAAACAGCGGATATTTGTGTTGATAAAAAAGGTAATCCAGAACCGGATACGTCATTGCGGGATAACGAAAATGTACCTTTAAATGAAGATATCAAGGAATATTTCGAGCGGGAGATCCTGCCCCATGTGCCGGACGCCTGGATTGATGAGAGCAAAACAGTCAAGGGCTATGAGATCAATTTTACGAAATATTTTTACAAATACAAGCCGCTCCGACCGTTAGCCGATATCCGTGCCGATATTCTGGCCCTGGAACAGGAAACCGAAGGGATGACTCAAGAGGTGTTGGAGGGATGAGCAATAAGACGATAGCAACAGGTTCAGGTTCACAGATAATTATTTATCAGGCAGAAGATGGGAACACTAAGATTGATGTCAGGCTTGAGAATGAAACTGTCTGGTTGACCCAAAAACTGATGGCGGAATTGTTTCAAGTGGGTGTGAATACAGTTAATTACCACATTAAAGAGATTTTTAATGAGGGTGAGCTTGCTCCTGGGGCAACTATTCGAAAATTTCGAATAGTTCAAAAAGAGGGTAACAGGGAGGTTGTGCGGCATGTCGATTTTTACAATCTCGATATGATCATTTCCATCGGCTACCGCATAAAATCTCACGTCGCCACCCGCTTCCGCCAATGGGCGACCCGGCAACTCAGGGAATACATTGTCAAAGGCTTTGTACTGGATGATGAGAGGCTGAAAAACCCTGACCAGCCTTTCGATTATTTTGATGAACTTCTGCGCCGCATTCAGGATATTCGTACTTCGGAAAAGCGGTTCTATCAGAAAATCACCGATATTTACTCCACCAGCGTGGATTATGATCCCACACAGCAAATCAGTATTGATTTCTTCAAGACCGTTCAAAACAAACTGCATTGGGCAATAACCGGAAAAACCGCAGCCGAGATTATTCACCAGCGGGCGAACAGAGAAAAGATCAACATGGGTTTGACAAACTGGCGGGGTGCAAGGGTACGCAAACAGGATGTCACCATTGCCAAAAACTATCTCAATGAAGAGGAACTGCGCACCCTCAATAATCTTGTGGAACAATATCTGATTTTTGCCGAAGGCCAGGCAATGCGGCGGATTCCCATGTATATGAAAGGCTGGATTAATAAACTGGACGGTTTTTTAAAGTTAAACGATCGGAATATCCTCAACCATGCTGGAAAAATTTCCCATCAAATGGCAAAAGAACTGGCGGAAAAGGAGTATGACAGGTTTCATCAAGCCCGTTTGCAGATTGAAGCACGACAGGCAGATGACAAGGACTTTGAATGCCTGGCGAGAAAGATTGAAAATAATGGCAAAGGACGGGGACAATGAGGCCTTATCCGAAATATAAGGATTCCGGGGTTGAATGGATTGGGGATGTGCCGGAGGGGTGG
>JAUWQS010000378.1 GCA_030610915.1 Pseudomonadota bacterium
TGTAACCGTTCACGAGGTCAACTGATCCCAGAAATTTCTTTTCATTCCGGAAACACATCAGCGCCTATTGAACATGAGTTATTATCGGCAAAGTAATATTGATAAATTTGAGTGGATGGATTTTGGATAACTGGGCGGCTGGACGCCCGTCACAATGAACCAGGTAGTAGTGAAGGAGAAGGTTGATCATGGAAATAAGCTTTAAGTGCTTTCAGTATAAAATTGAATGCTGATCGGCCTTGTAATGCGCATGTTGCTATTACAGTCCATAACCGTTCGCAACTTTTCCGTCCTTTGATGCTGCGTGTGCCTTGTGTTACATGACGATCTATTACAATAAACCGTATTGCCTGTTCTGCCACATTGTTGGTGGGGCCTATTCCAGGGGTTGTTATGAATTCAAAGTATGCTTTCCCGTGCTTGCGAAATCGGTTTGCCATATTTTGGGCTTCCCGTTTTTCTTCTTTCCCGTCTTTATTCAGTCGGCTCGGGACTTCCTGCAAGGCTGCTTTGATGATCTTTTCCTTAGCCTGCTCAAGGGCAATGGTAAAGTCTTTAGGGATCATATTATCACGTTCATGAATAACCTTGAACATATTTTTGACTTCATTCAAAAGTCTCTTGCCATATGCTTTTGTTTCTTCATCCGGCACAGTCTTTAGAAACCGGATATCCCGAATCAAGTGGGCGATGCAAAACTGCATTGTGATGTTGAAATCCTTCATATACTTGCGATACGCTGAAAAATAATCACAACCCAGTACTCCGTTGAACTCTTTACCCAAAACATCAATCAAAACTTTTGATCCACGGGACTTGTCGATTTTGAACAACACATACATTTCAGCCTTGAAAACCCATGTCCAAAACTTATCTTTGTTTTCCTTATGGCCGGTTTCGTCGACATTTACTTGTTCCTCCAAAGGCAGACGATCGAGCAGTTCACTGTATGGCGCTTCCAGAGACTGACCCACCTTCTCGATTACTTTCCGCAAATATCCACGGGAAACCTTTTCTCCAAGGACATCTCGGATGAATTTCCTGATTGTGGAAAATGATGCATGACAGACATTTTTCAGGTAGGCAACCAGCGCTGTCAAGCGCTCTTTGAAGAGCCCTTCCTTGACGACATCAGGAGGAAAAGGCATGTAATGAATTTTCTGACATTTCTCGCACCATACCGGATACGAACGATGTTCTTCTTTGATTATCGGGATTTCAAGCAGTTCCATTTGCTGGATGATGCGGGGAGGCGCTTCAAGTATACTGACTTCGCCATTACATACCGGACAAGCGGTTAGTATGTATGGATGAGTCTTGTCGATTTCATCTTCGCTGAAAGGAGGGCGAACATGCCTTTCGTGTCCTGGTTGTCCTCCGATTTTACGTTTCCCCCCTTCTTTCTTCTTTTTGTTTTTTGGCTTTGTGATGTCATCAGAAGAGGGGCGTTTACTGGAATTGGAAGAGTTCTTTAAAAGTTTGGCAATCTTGTTTTCCAAAATATTAATTCGATTTTCAAGAGAGCCTATGGTATCGCAGAATCCACATAGAGTTTTAACTACAACTTCCGGACCAGCACGATATATTGCCAAAGCATCATCAGGCAGCATGGCATAACTCCTGGCGAAAGTTGCCGGTTAAGGGATGGACATAAACAGCCTTTTTGGAAAGCAACGGTTGATGCGACTTGCTGAGCTTACCCTGACCGGTTGTTTCTCCTACGTGAATCCAATTATCTGCTTTATAGCAAGTTCCTCGGTAACGTTGGGTATCAACAAATGTTTCAACCAAATGAATCGGATGGTGGTATAATCGTTGCCAATCTTGTGACAGGCAATGACGGTTCAACGCCAATAGATATGACGCTAAACAGGAAACTTGTACCCAGGGCAATATCAAGAAACGGAGGTTATTGGCAATCAGATGAAGATTCTTCTCTCTAATCTCCCTGGGCCAGCCAATAAAACGGTCTCTTGCGCCAATATACCATGGCGCTGAACCCCATGCCAGGCATGCAATAGGGCGGTCATCGGAAAATGCAACATATTTGAGGTGCTCTCCAACTGGTTGAGTATAACCAAGATAGTGGTGTTCACTTACAAGACCGTTGAATATTTTCTCAAAACGAGTTCTGCGTACTTGTTCAAGTTTAACAGGGAACAAATCGCCAATAGGACATTGAACAGGGGTTTGGTCAATGACTACCCAGGTCGGTTTTTTTCGGTTTGCAAGAGGGTTGGCTGGTGTACATTTTCGGGGAGGCAGTTTGATAAAGCCCTTTGATTCCAAAAGGAGAAGCAGACTTCGGCAGACCATATCTTTAAGAACGCCATTAGGTTGTCTCCAGTCCCATTTCCTGCAAACTTCTTGAGAAACAAACCGTCTGCTTTTGTCAGGATGTACCGCTATGATCCTCGTGATATTCGCGATATCTTTCTTGGTGACCGATCGCCTGCGATATGTTATGATTGTTTCCATTCCTGACACTATACCGTATCAGGAAGTGGAACGCAAATTATTTCTCAAAAAAGTTACGGTGAGGTTTTAAACCTTAAAGTCAAAGCGATTATTGCCCGTGAACGGTTACGGTCTGGCCTAAACATATCCAACTTGCTGCTTTGTAACAAGTGCCGTAAAAACGAGGCGTTTCAACAAAGGTTTCTGCCATGACTGGAAAATATTTATAACGGTAAAACCAGTCATCTGCAATTCTTTTTTTCGTCATGCTCAAAATCCGCGATGCCAGATT
>JAUWQS010000307.1 GCA_030610915.1 Pseudomonadota bacterium
CCACGAGGATGACATCGAGTGATGTCTCTTCCTTTGCCTCTCTTATTGCCGCATCCTCAAGAGACTCTCCGTAATCCACAAAACCTCCGGGGATTGCCCACCCGATGGGGAGATTTTTTCTTTTGATGAGAACGATCCCCCTGCTTTCCAGTTCGATTATTATGTCGACGGTTGGCACGGGGTTTCGATATGACTCAATCTCCATACCGCAGTTGGGACAGACAATCCTGGTTTTTATAGCCATGATAAAAAAATGAGGAGAAAAAATTGACAGGATTAACAGGATATTCAGGATTAAAACATCAAAACTTATCCTGTAAATCCTCATCAAAATCCCTTACTTTGCGTTTGATTCCAACTTTCCGTTCACCAAAATTAATAATTAAACCTATATGTTTTCCCGCAGCAACAAGATAATTAACCACATGAACTCCGTGGACCTGAATGCTCCACCTTACCGGCTTTAATTCTAAAATGATCATAACTACTCAGCCGCAGATTCACACAGATGAACGCAGAAAAGTTTAAATACAAAGAAATCACGTGACTACGTGAGTATACTCTACACGGCCATAGCTTACGCTATATGTAGCGGGAGGCTTTAGCCTTCCATTAAAAGAATGGAGATCTAACCCGGATAAGCCGGAACCAAAAAAGTGTTCAGTGTTCAGGGTTGACAGCTTTTAACCGCTGAACCGCTGAATCGCTGAACCGTGAACGTTGAACCGTTACCAAATTCTTTTGCCATTTTGGCACGAATTTCACAACTAAGGGACTAAAGGTCTCCGCTACACGGGGTTCGTGTATACTCTACACAATTACAAGTTACGACAGAAAAATCTCAAATTTTGGCCGATTACAGTATAGCTACAATAAAAGGAGAAAGATCAGCGATGATCCGCGTAGATCGGTGGCTGAATAGTTACAAAGAGAGAAACAATGGCGATATCGGTCTTAACAGTATGATCGTCTTTTCTTTTTTGCTTCATGCGCTTGTTCTTTCTATTATTTGCCTTTCGCCTTCCATGCCCGCCCCAAGATGGACATTTGGTCCCGTGTATTCCGTTAATCTGGTAAGCTCCCCTGCGCATCTCATGGATAAAAAGGCAGTCACGTCCCTTTCAGGGGACATAATCGGGATGGATTCCGGTAATAATTCGGTAGTTCTGAGAAAGGATGTCAGAAGGATATCATTCCCGCCTGTCACAGGAATTACTCCCCTGAAGAAGAGTACTTCTCCTAAAAGAAGCATAACAAGAAAAGTCGGAGAGGCGGGGAATATGGGGCGAAGAGTCTCATCTTCAGTTAGTGCATCGGGGACGACAGTCCAAAAAAGAAATGCTGAGATGAGCATGAATATGAGGGTCTATTATTCCACTGTCTGGTCTATGATTAAAGGAAAATGGGCGCTTCCCCGGGGTATAGTACCCGATGATAATATAGAGGCTGTTCTAAGCGCAAAAATCCTGAGAAATGGCGTGGTTGCCGATCTCAGCTTTGAAAAACGGTCCGGGAACAAATACTTTGATGAATCTGCCATGAGGGCGATCAAAAAAGCAAGCCCTTTTCTTCCCTTGCCGGATTGGATAAAGGCGAAGAGTATCGAGGTTGGATTAAGGTTTCATTCGTCGGAACTGCGGTGATTACGAAGGTAGATAGGTAGAAGGTGTTTGGTTTTTTGCTAAATGCCTTCTACCTAGTGTCTGAACGAAAACTAGGATTTTTCGTCAAGGTCAAGGAAGATTAAAATTTTAACCGCAGGAATACATTGGGTATTTCGAGGATTAAAATTTTTATCTGACGCAGAAATTGGCGAAAAAGACAGTTTTCGTTCGGGCACTACCTAAACAACCTGAATACAGGCGGGTGGCATGGACAAACTCGTTTGTCCGTGCGTAACTGCTCAGGCTGAAAGCTGAACGGAATGTATGAAATGTATAAACCAAAATTGAATATAATCTTATTGCCTGTAATCGTTTTTATTATTGCCGGCATATCCCACACCGCTTCAGGCAAGGTGTATATAGATATAGATTCTCCTGCCTTTCTGAAATTTCCCATCGCAATCGCCGATTTTAAAGACCTGAGTGGCAAGGGGGACAAAGAGAACCTCTCTGTCTGGTTTTCGGATGCCCTTGCAAAAGATTTGGAGATTACGGGATTCTTCCGCATGATTAGCAAGGAAGCGTTTCTTGAAGATCCGAATCATTCGGGAATTACACTTGACAGCATCAGGTTTTCAGATTGGGTGAGTATCGGGGCCGAAACTCTGATAAAAGGAGGATTCCAGCGCAATGGTGAGGAACTCTCCGCAGAATTTCGCCTGTTCGATGTAATACAGGGTAAACTCCTAATCGGAAAGAAATACTGGGGCGGAATCGATGACAAAAAGGCAATGGTTTCCAGATTTGCCAGTGAGGTGCTCCTTGCCCTCACAGGTGAAAGGGGAGTCTTTGACACAAAGATCGCCTTTGTCTGGAAAAAAGGCAAACCATCTGAAATATACACGGTAAATTTCGATGGTTCAGGATTGACCAGACTTACCGGCTTTGAATCCATTACCCTTTCACCGCAGTGGTCTCCTGATGGAAAGGCTGTCTCTTTTACTTCATACAGAAAGGGGAATCCTGATTTATACATCATGGGCGTGGCCGGCGGAGCTGTGAAAAGAATTTCCAGTTTTAAAGGTCTCAACCTGTCCGCCCCCTGGTCGCCGGATGGCAGGAAGATTCTGCTTACCCTCAGCAAGGACGGCAATGAGGAGATATATGTATTGGAACGTGAGGAGGGTGGCAAGCTTACACGTCTTTCCAACAACTTTGCCATAGATGTGTCCCCCACCTGGTCGCCTGACGGTAAAAAAATAGCATTTGTATCAAATCGTTCCGGTTCTCCGCAAATATATTTGATGGATGCCGATGGCAACAACGCGAGGAGGCTCACTTATGAAGGAAACTATAATACATCTCCAGCCTGGTCGCCCAAGGGAGACAGGATAGCATACGAAGGAATGGTAAACGGTTATTTCCAGATATTCACCATTGGTGAAGACGGCGGTAGTCTCCTCCAGATCACCTTTGATGAGGGAGGGAATGAATCCCCCACCTGGTCGCCTGATGGGAGATATCTGGCATTCAGTTTTAATAAGAGAGGAAAGTCCGGAATTCGCGTCATCAATTTCAATGGATCAAGTATGAGGATGTTACACGAAGGAGATGGCATTTGCAGCTGCCCCTCCTGGTCGCCCCGCTTAAATTTATAT
>JAUWQS010000424.1 GCA_030610915.1 Pseudomonadota bacterium
GTTTGGTCCCAAACCGAAGGATTATTCCTACAAGGTTCCGAAAAAAGTCAGGAAAGCGGCTCTGATATCTGCCCTTAGCATGAAGGTTAGAGAGGAAAGAATTTTAATTCTCAAAGGTTTTCCCATGGAAGAGATAAAAACCAAGAAGTTTAAAGAGGCGCTTGACAGGTTTGGATTGAAAAGCGTTCTTTTTGTTCTTGATGGATCGGATTCTGTGCTGGAGAGATCCTCAAGAAATCTTGAAGAGGTGAAGATGGTGAGATCGGAAGGTGTTAACGTCTATGACCTGTTGAAGTATAATAATCTTGTCCTGTTGGAGCCGGCGATTAGAAAGATTGAAGAGGCAATGCTTGCGTGATGATGAATATATATACGATTGTGAAGCGCCCGATTATTACGGAGAAGAGTACGCTTGCAAAAGATGAAGCGAACCAGTTTTTTTTTGAAGTAGACCGCAAGGCAAATAAAATTGAGATTGCCGGCGCTGTTGAAAAGCTGTTCAAGGTCAAGGTTACAAATGTTTGCACGATGAACATGCACGGCAAGAAGAGGAGAGTGGGAAAAATTCTGGGCAGGAAAAGCGATTGGAAGAAGGCTGTAATTACACTTGCTCCTGGTAATAGTATAGAAGCCTATGAAGGAATTTAAGTAGCGTTTCGAGTTTCAAGGTTTAAAGTTGATAGCTCGTCAAGTGGTTGGTATTATTCAAGTAAGCAGCCTTTACCCGAAAATTGGGCAGTCGATGTTGATTCAAATCCTAATATGCTGGAATTTTTGTGATTTTCCCCAACTCGACCACTTGACCACTCGACTATTTAACGATGTCTGAAAGTTAAGATCAAAGGACTAAGACAGATGGCAATTAGAAAGTATAAACCTACATCACCGGGCAGAAGATTCCAGTCTGCATCAACTTTTGAAGAAATCACGGAGGCTCGGCCGGAGAATAGCCTGTTGCGCCCTTTGAGTCGAACAGGAGGGCGAAACAACAATGGAAGGATAACCAGCAGGCATATCGGGGGGAGACATAAGAGAAGATTAAGGGTGATAGATTTCAGGCGTGAAAAAATGGATGTGCCGGCAAAGGTAGCTTCTGTTGAATATGACCCCAACCGGTCTTCAAGGATAGCGCTTCTTCATTATATTGATGGAGAGAAAAGATATATTCTTGCTCCGGTGGATATCGAAGTGGGAGATATGGTCGTAAGCAGTGAGAATGCTGAAATAAAGCCCGGCAACACAATTACCTTGAAAAATATACCCCTCGGCACTCATATACATAATTTAGAGCTAAAGATTGGCAAGGGTGGACAGTTAATTAGAAGTGCGGGCTCTTATGGTCAGGTCATGGCGAAAGAGGGGAAATATGGTCAGGTTCGACTTCCCTCCGGGGAAGTGAGGAAGATATTGTTGGAGTGTAAGGCCACAATCGGGCAGGTTGGGAATATTGACCATGAAAATATAAGTGTTGGAAAGGCCGGAAGGACACGGTGGATAGGGAGGCGTCCCAAGGTACGCGGCGTGGTGATGAATCCGGTAGATCATCCTCACGGAGGAGGAGAGGGCAAATCATCAGGAGGCAGACATCCTGTGACCCCCTGGGGAGTTCCCACTAAAGGACATAAAACAAGAAAAAACAGGAGTTCAGACAAGTATATTGTTAAAAGAAGGGGTTAACGGATGGCTCGTTCAATTAAAAAGGGTCCGTATATTGATGAAAAGCTTCTTGGAAAAGTAAGGAGAGCCGAGGTTGGCGGGGATCGGGCTGTGATCAAGACGTGGTCACGTCGTTCTACAATCACCCCGGAGCTGATAGGTCATACTTTTGCTGTTCATAATGGTAAAAAGTTTATTCCGGTATTTATAACTGAGAATATGGTTGGTCACAAGCTTGGCGAATTTGCTCCAACCAGGGTATTCTATAGTCATGCGGGCGATAGAAAGTCGAAATTGCGCAAGTGACACACGTGACTTGTGGTCGCAGCGAAGTTATGGATATCTTTTTTTATGAGATGGAGAAACTATAAGTCATAGCTGAAATTGATGTTTGGAGTTTATAGAGATGCAAGTAAGAGCCGTTGGCAAATATGCTCGTATTTCGCCGCAGAAAGCAAAGTTAGTGGCGGATAGTATCAGGGGAGAGAAGATTTCTGAAGCACGGAAGATACTGTATTTAATGAGGAAAAAGGCTGCTGGTATTGTGGAGAAGGTGTTAAAATCAGCAATTGCGAATGCCGCCCAGAATCCTGATATTGACGAAAAGATACTTTATGTAAAAGAGATATATGTGAATCAAGGTCCGGCATTAAAGAGGTGGAGAGCGCGGGCGCAGGGGAGGGCGGCTAAAATAAAGAAGAGGATGAGTCATATAACCGTCATACTGGATGAGGCGTAGTAAGTGTCC
>JAUWQS010000258.1 GCA_030610915.1 Pseudomonadota bacterium
CTCAATGAAAAAATACCAGAGGATATGGAAAAACATGCCGTTGATCGCTACCTTGACTTCCCGCGTTATCTGGGAGCCGATACAACTCGAAAGGAGTTTTTGATCCCAATACAGAAGGAAAATAGAGACAGGGTTGAAAGGCTCCTGAAGAAATATAATGTTGACATAGCTGAGAGATTTATGGCAGCAAATCCTGTAGCGCTCTGGGAAACGAAACTGTGGGAAGATGCGAAATTTGCGGGATTGTGTGACAGGATTACAGAAGAGTTGAAGGTAAAGGTCATATTCACGGGAGGCAGTTCTTCCGGAATAATCGAACATATTCAATCATTGATGGTTTCGCCTTCCGTCAATCTTGGAGGACAGACAACTCTCAAGGATCTGGCGTACTTATATAAATCGGCATCACTTGTGATTACGCCTGATTCAGGCCCCATGCATATAGCAGCGGCCGTGGAGACTCCTGTAGTGGCGCTTTTCGGTCCTACTGATCCTTCCCGAACAGGGCCTTACGGAGAGGGTCATGTGGTGGTGCGCAAAGAGATGCCCTGCAGCCCCTGTTTTCTAAAAAAGTGCAGTACCAATAAATGTATGAAAGAGATTACCGTTGAGGAAGTCTTCCTGGAAGTGAAACAGAGGTTTAAGAAGGTTGTTTAGGCTGAAGGTTGAAGGCTGTTAGTTCCTTAGTTGTGAAATTCATGCCAAAATGGCAAAGGAATTTAGCAACCATTCACCGCAGAGAGCGCAGAGACGACAAAACAATTAGCCTTAGGATTAACTGGCGAGCGGGTGGGATGGACAAACTTGTTTGTCCGTGTGTAACTGCTCGGCTATTGGCTATCAACTGTGTTGAGGCGCTAAACCAAATAAAAGGTTTTGAGCTTTCAGCTATGAGCTCTTCCGGCTTATCCGGGATAGGTAGGGGAGGTCTTAATTTAAATGATGAATTCCAGTTCCATGAAGTTAACCATTCTTCTCGCGATACCTGTAATAATTTTCCTCTTCAGTGTCCGGGTATACGCGGATGGAAACGTTTCCCGGGCAAGCTACGTCAGTAACCGGCTGTTTACAGAATCCAGTATCATCACCGGTTTCGGGACCAGTGACATTTCGGAGGGTGACTATCAACCGGTCCTTCTGATCTGGCATCTAAACATTGACCTGAAAAGATTCTTTACTGTATTGGAGAAACATCGTGGCAGTCTCTCATTTTATCTTGAACCGCAGATCAATCCCGTGGTAAATCCTGAGTCGGACATTGAATGCGGAATAGGTCTGGGATTTAAATACATGTATCCTTTCACAGACAAATTTTCCCTTTATATAATGGGAGGCATTGGTCCCCATTACATCTCTGTGGTGACAAGAGATCAGGCCAACAGATTTATATTTTCCGATACCGCAGGCGCCGGCCTTTATTATTTCATTACAGAGGACTCCGCAATCAATCTGGGATACAGATTCCGCCATATGTCCAACGCCGGTCTGGAGTATCCCAACGCCGGCATCGAGACCCATTTTGGAACAATCGGATATTCGATGTTTTTTTAAGGAGGAATAAACGTGTCTATAAATAAAGAGCTGCTGGACATCTTAGCCTGCCCAAAATGCAAGGGAGATATCTATCTCAACAAAACGGAAGACGGGCTTATCTGCGACAGATGCAAGCTGTTGTATGAAATCAGAGACGGCATCCCCGTTATGTTGATCGATGAGGCGAAAAGGTTAGGCTAACATACTTAGGGTTCGCGCAAAAATAACTCTGTCGGGCGGGACGCACGACCTACTACGAGGGCAGGACAGGCGTCCTCGCCTGTCTGTAATGAATGTATACTCTACACGGCCACACAAATTGCGCTTTTTGAATCAGTCGGAATTGCAAGGGAAAATTTACCACGAAGATCACGAAGGTCGAAGTTAACGAATAGTGTTCTTCGTGCGCTTCGTGGTAAAATCTCAAATTATGACCGGTTGCAGTATAACCTGGCATTAAATTCAAATTATCTCCCATTATAACCCCGACTCATCGGGGCAATGAAGCTTTTTGCGAGTTTATCAATTTTCTGCAGTAAAATAATCCGAGATCACTCCCATAAAGGGGTTATATTTTATTGCATAGTGACTGGTCCCCTCTTTTACAAAATCCCTGGAAATCTCCCTGTCACTCTCATAAAGAGAGTCTGTGCTTTCTTCCCATGACCGTGAGTCCAACGCCAGGATCTCCTCCACTTTTTTTCTATAAAATCCGGCTGAGGGAAGGTCTGAACAGGCGTTTACAAACCAGGGCATAAGACGCCCCACCTTTTTAAGAAAAAGATTGTGTTTCTCTCCGAAATCGAGGCAGGAACCATCTGTAAAGTTTGCCAGGCAGCTCAACTTTTCATAATCGATGTATCCATCTCTGGCGCTTAATTCATAAGCCCTGGTTCCCGTGAAAGGGAAAAAAAACGTCCAGCGGAAGCGGCCCGGTCCGGCTTCCCCCATCAATCTGATGGTGTCCATTACGTCTTCACGGGTCTCCCCGGGTAGACCGATCATTAAAAAGACTGAGGTGTGCAGGTCAAACCGGTGAGCGGTTTTTATTGCTTCGATAATCTTTTCATTTTTCATATGACGATTGAGAATACGATTGCGAATCCGTTCACTCCCGCTCTCCACTCCAAACTTGACAATCTTGCAGTTGGCATCACGCAGGCTGCCCGCCCGCTCCTCGTCAAAAAAGTCCACATGGGCGTTTACCACAAAAGGAATCGAAGTTGTGCTTTTATAAGCTGCGCAGAATTCTTTTATATACTCTTTGCGAAAGGTAAAAAGATCATCGTCGAAGATGAACATCTTTATATTTCGATAATTATCAAGAAGATACTCGATCTCAGAGATCATCTGTTTTACATCGAAATGTCTGATATAATTAAGTTTTTTAAAGCTGCAATTGAGATCCCTTCGGTATTGTTTTACCATTACATGGTTGAAGCAGTAGGTGCAGGAGAAGGGGCATCCACGGGATGCCATCAACCCTACCCACCCATCTTTGGCGTCGATAATTTTCTGGAAATCGAAGATATCGTAATCTTTAAAAGGCAGTTTTTTGAGCTCCGGCAGAGGTCTTACAGGATTAATCCGCATCACTCCATCTTGATTCAGCCCTAAATTTCTCAGTTCCGCAACATCTTCTTTCCTGGCCATTTTTTCCACAAATTCGAGAAAGGCCGTCTCCGCTTCTCCACGAAAGATATAGTCGAACAGACCGGTCTGCAGGACCTCTTCTCCCGCAACTGTGGCGTGGATCCCACCACAGACCAGGGGAACAGATGTCGCTTCACGCGCCCAGGCGGCGAGCTCCCTGGTATATGGCCATTGATTGGTAACGACCGAAAAGCCAACAATGTCAGGTTCTATTTCTTTTAACCGTTTGATAAATCCTTTTCTCGAAGGCAGTGGCGCTATATCTTCACAAAGCTGCCATAAATCTACAGTGTGTCCGGCTTCTTTGAGCACCGCGGACATATGGGCAAGGCCATACTGAAATCCTAATTGTGAACCGGCGTTTGGATATATAAAAAGTATCTTCATGTTAAAGGTTCAAGGAACGTTGAAATTAGAAATTAGAAATTGGAAATTTGGCTTTCATGCTTTTGTACTGTCAACTCGTAAACTCGTTTCATCC
>JAUWQS010000315.1 GCA_030610915.1 Pseudomonadota bacterium
AAACAAAAAAATAGCAGTTCAAATTCCCATTGAGACTTTTGAGAGGATAGAAGAAATCTTAGAAAACTATGCTTTGTTCCAATTGATGAAAGAAAATGAAGGTAAAGAAATCCTTGGCGTGAATGAGGCAAAAGCATATTATGATCAATTGGAAAAGGCGCAGTGAAGATAGATTGTAACTACTCAGCCACAGATTCACACAGAAGAGCGTAGCTTAGGTTTGAATACAAAGAAATCACGTAACTATACAGGTTGGTAGGCTGAAAGCTGTTAGTTTATTAATTGCAAGGTTCTTGCCTGCCTGTGTGTGCCCCTCTGTCTGCCGTGCCGATACAGGCAGGCGCACGCAGGCAGGCAGAGATGGCTTCGGCGTGAGACTTTGCCTTTCGACCCCTTCGACAGGCTCAGGGACCAGCGTACTCTGAGCCTTTTGAAGGGTGAATGGCAAAAAAATTTAAAACAATCACAAAAGTCCGAAAATTACGAAAATATGAAATAACTGCGTGGAGACAGGAAATAGGAGAAAAAATATCAGTGATAATCCGCGTAGATCGGTGGCTGAATAGTTACAAAAAAAGGATATTATGCGCAGATTATTGATCGTTTCAAACAGGCTTCCGGTCACCGTTGAAAAAAGAAAAGGTGTCCTGCGCTTACAGAGTAGTGTCGGAGGGCTGGCAACAGGTTTGGGTTCATTCTATAAGTCATACAATAGCGTATGGGTAGGGTGGCCTGGAATTGCATGGGAAGAGGTAAAGGAAAAGGAGAGGGACATCGAAACCGAACTGATGTCCGAGTTTAACTGTTATCCTGTCCACCTTTCCAGACGTGATATTGAGAAATACTACCATGGCTTCAGCAATAATACCGTCTGGCCCCTTTTCCACTACTTCGCCCAGTACGCAGTCTATGACAAGAGCTTTTGGGAGGCGTATGTACACGTAAATAACCTTTTCAGCAAGGCAGTTTTCGATATTGCAAAGAAAGATGATATCATCTGGATACACGACTATCATTTGATGCTTCTTCCAAAACTTATAAGGGAGAGGCTGCCCGATGCAGCGATAGGCTTTTTCAATCACATACCATTCCCCTCTTATGAGGTTATCCGCACACTTCCGTGGCGCGAGGAAATTTTAGAAGGGCTCCTCGGAGCGGATGTCATAGGATTTCATACCTACGATTACACGCGTCATTTTTTAAGCAGTGTGCACCGATTGTTAGGTTACGAACACAGCCTTGGCCAGATAGATGCCGGTGACCGTGTAATAAGGGTGGATGCATTCCCAATGGGGATAGACTGCGAGCGATTTTCAAAGGCAACATCCGATCCGCAGGTCCAAAAAGAGATGAAAAAGCTCCGTAAAAAAATGGGCGACCGCAGGGTGATTTTATCGGTGGATCGCTTAGATTATACGAAAGGAATTCCTCAGCGTCTGGAGGTCTTTAATGCCTTTTTGCACAAGAACCCGGAGTATAGGGAAAAAGTGGTTTGTATCCTGATAGCCGTCCCCTCACGCACGAATGTGGAGCATTACAGATTGCTGAAAAAAGAGGTGGATGAACTTGTCGGTCGGATCAACGGGAGATTTGGGACTATTGATTGGACACCTGTTCAGTATCTATACCGGTCTTTACCGTTTCATGCCCTCGTCTCACTTTACAGTATTGCCGATGTGTGTGTTGTCACACCTCTTCGAGACGGGATGAATCTCATAGCAAAGGAATACATCGCAACCAGAACAGATGGAAGCGGGGTACTGATATTAAGTGAGATGGCCGGAGCGGCAGCCGAATTGGGAGAGGCAATCTCAGTCAGTCCCACCAACATGGAAGAGATGGTCGATGCCTTGGAAAAGGCCTTGACAATGTCGGACAGTGAACAGATAAAACGTATGAGACCGATGCAAAAACGGATTCAGCGTTATAATGTGATGCGGTGGTCGGAGGATTTTATGGACAAACTAATCTCCACAAAGGGCATCCAGAAAGATATGCGCGCAAAGATACTGACCACGGAGGTAAAAAGGGGGTTGGTCTCCGATTATCTCAGGGCTGAAAGGCGACTTCTGCTCTTGGACTATGATGGAACGCTCAGCCCCTTTTTTGAAAGGCCTGAGGATGCAAGGCCCGGAGATGAGGTTTTAAGATTGCTTGAAAGACTTGCCGAAGACCCCAAAAATGAAGTTGTCCTCATAAGTGGCAGGGACAAAGATACCTTGGATGAGTGGTTTGGGGTTTTGCGCTTAAGTTTTGTCGCCGAGCACGGCGTATGGATTAAGGAGAAAGAGTGGGAGATGATCGAACCCCTGACAAACGACTGGAAGGGGGAGATACAGCCAATCCTTGAACTGTGTGTGGATAGGACTCCCGGCTCCTTTATTGAGGAAAAAGAATTTTCCATTGTCTGGCACTATCGAAAAGCGAATCCAGAGCTTGGCACGATAAGGGCGAGGGAGCTGGTTTCGGAGCTTGTCAGTCTTACCTCTAATCTCAATCTTCAGGTATTGGAGGGAAGCAAGGTAATCGAAGTCAAAAATATCGGCATAAACAAGGGGCGTGCCGCCCTTGGCTGGATAGGGAAAGAGGAATGGGACTTCATCATGGCAATAGGTGATGACAGCACAGATGAAGATATGTTTGATGTTCTTCCTGAGACAGCTTATTCAATTAAGGTCGGCCCTGCGTCCTCTCTCGCCAGGTTCAATCTGGAGTCCTCAAGGAATGTGATTTTGTTGTTAAAGCAATTGGCGATAGGAGATGGTGATAATGCATAATTTAGAAGATTACAGGAAAATCGTAGGGGACAAGGAAATAGGCGCAATACACAAAAAAGCAAGGAATCTTTATGGAAGACATATCCTGCATATCAATTCCACCTATCAGGGGGGTGGTGTGGCGGAGATATTAAACAGCCTTGTGCCGCTTATGAACAATGTTGGAATCGATGCCGGTTGGAGAATACTGCATGGTGATCCGGACTTTTTTACAATAACAAAGAAATTTCATAATGCCCTTCAGGGTGAACCGATGCACTTTACTGAAAGAAAGAAACGATTATATTTTAAAGCGAACGGAAATTTCTCCACATATACTCACATAGACCATGACTGCGTCATTATACACGATCCGCAACCCCTTCCTCTTATAGAGTTTCATAAAAAAAGG
>JAUWQS010000049.1 GCA_030610915.1 Pseudomonadota bacterium
TTAAAGTGTTGGTCTCGATCCACGGTAAGCGTTTACTGAATATTGAAATTAGAAAATAGAAATTGGAAACTCGGCCTTCATGCTTTTGTACGACTCGACTGAGCTCACGCCGAAGCCTGTCAACTCGTAAATTCGTTTCATCTCTCCAAAATTTCTAATTTCAAGCCGTGAATGGCTAAGATTCACAATCACTTTTACATACCGGAGTTTGCCCCTATTTATTGAGCTATTACCCCATACTATTAATCCATTCTTTTGATCACGACTTTGAATTGGTTGCCTTCATGATCATCTTCAAAGTCAATGTTCGGGTAAGCCTTTAACGCACGCGGAATTCCACTGCCGAGCCCACGGTAAGGCAGAATTTTTGTTGCATAAGAAGCCAGAATCGGATTTCGAATATTCGAGTTTCCGCTTTTGATATTTTCAATCGTTAAATTATTCGGAAGATGCCCAGGGCTGATGATTTCTATACGATCGTCGAAGACAAGTATCCGTATCGGCGCTGAGACAAAATAATCCCGATGGATGAGTGCGTTGGCGATAAGTTCTTCCAACGTAAGCCTGGGAATCTCTGGTTGGGCGGGAGCGTTGACATCCTGTTCTTCCTGCACATGCCTAATATTACCAAGCACAAAACTTATGCTCTGATGAAAAACATCGGCGATTTTTCCTGTAATGTCCCGACTGTCTAAATACTCAGTTTCATGAATTTCATTGCCGGGGAAAGCTATCGCTTTGACGATGAATACCGGCAATTTGAAATTGGGGTTTTTGGCAAAAAGCAACGCGCCACTGATGTTCAGAACACCGTCTTTCATCAAATTCATGTTTTCCAGCAAATGCGGAAGAGAGATATACTGTTTATCCAGCGAATCACCAAAATTCCGCTCAAAAAAAGCCTTGAAATAGGCAATATCCAGGTCGGAAACCGTCAGTCCCGACACCGGGATTTCATCTCCGTGAATAAGGCCCGCGCTTTGATACAAACGTTGAATCTCCTCTCTCAATGTTGCTTTGCGCTTATCAGCGCCACTTTTGACCCAAATAACACCGTTCTTATCCATATAAGGTTTGCTGACTCCATTCGGCACGACAATCCGCATAACCAACCCGTCCGGCATGGCGATATTTTCGGTCTGAGGATTTATTGCTGGCCTGACATGTTGGGAAGCCGCATTGGAAATAAGCTGATTCAGTCGACCCATATCTTTTCTTGTCAATCCGGCAAAGGTGCCGTCATTACTCACACCGATAAAAATCTCACCACCTCCCGAATTACTGAACGCTACCATCTCCTGAGCCAGCGAATTCTCATTGGTGGCATTCGCCTTGAACTGGTGTCTGCTGTCCTCATCCCTGCTGATAATCTCTAAAACTTCTGTGGCTTCCATATCTCGTATCTCCTCTTGCGCTGCTCGAACGCTTCTTCGCCACCCTCCATGATGTCCACAATCTCCTGTTGCAGTTTCTGGCGGTCAATACTGCCGCTATTCACAGAGATGGAATCATCGGAGTATGCGCATGAAATAACCTGCTCTGCGTCACCAAGGACAGGAAAATTGGCGTTATGGGTGGCAAAAATAAACTGGTTCCTGGGTTTGAGCACGCAAATAAGCTTGATGACATCCTCATAGATGGTCTGGTTATCCAAATCATCTTCCGGCTGATCAATGATGAATACATCATTTTCCTGCTGGCTTAATACAAACAGAATAAGAGCCGAAGCCCGCTGACCAAGAGAATGGTGTTTCAATTCCTTGCCGCGATACTCGATGGTAAACCGGTTGGGAACCTGCCAGGTCAACAGCGCGGAAAGATTTTTCATGAAATACTCATCAAAGGTCGAAGATAGAGAAACGCCAACCTCATCTTTGGCCCTATTAAACTCCTTGTACATAGTGCCGAAGTCGGAGAAACTCTCGGCTAATTGCTGAAAAGTTGTTTCTCTGATCCGGCTTCCCCTGAAAAGATCTTTCATGAAGGTAACAAATGCAGCCTTGTCCGCCTTGAATTCAGCCTTTATTTGCAGAGCAGAGTGGCGGCCCTGATTGACCTTTGCAAGTTCATCTTGAATCGCTTTGTATTCTTCGCGCCACAAGTCATTGAGTGCTGCCAGCTCGCTTAACAGCTCCTGATCCAGATTTTCACGTTCATGCTCCTGCATATCCAGTGCCTTGAGCATCTGTACTGTCTGCTCAACAATCTGACGTAGTCTTCGAAACTCATCAGGACGGATTGCCTCCACACCGGAACTTTTAAGTTGTTCCGCCAGTTTTCTTTCAACTTCAGCAAATCCTTCCTTGAGACTATCTTTGAGTCTTTCAAATTCTTCGGTTTTGGCCCGTAGATCAGTCAATACCTGCTGGCCTTGGACAAGCGCCTGCCTGATATTGTTGTCAAAAGTGGCAATCAACTTGTCGTAAGAACCAAAGAATTCATCAAAGAATTTTCGATTCTGTTTTGAAGTGTAAACTCGCTGATTTTTTAGGTCATCTTCATGCTGGCTGATAAAACTTTCCAGATCATCCAGATATGATTTTACAAAAGCAATAACCCGTCCAATTTTCCTGGAGTCTGTATCAAAATCGACCTGTTTTTGGAGTCTCTCTTCTATTCCATAGTCCTTGTATACTTTCAGTCTGAACTCCGCGTCCTGTTTCTTTGCCTGGCACTCCTTCTTCTTTTCCTCTGCGCTGGAGAGTTTTTTCAGCCGTTCGACGGCATCAAACACTTTCTGACGTTGTTCTTCAATGCGGGAACGGGTACCAGCCAGATTTTCGCCAACCAGTTTTTCCACCAAGTCCTTCTCGAATCCTTCGCCTGTGGCGGACAGGTCTTTCTGACCGAAGTAAACCGGCTTGTGCAGGATAGTTTCCCGGATCGAGACGCCAGGCTGGAGTTTGCCGTCAACATACACATCCGGCATTTCTCTATTGATGCGGCGGATTTCGTACTCCCGCCCCAGCCGGTCAACCGCATGGATGGTCGCTTTGCCGCCACTGCCCAGCACGTGATCTACCAGAGACTCCTTGTATGTCTTGTCCAGCGCCTTGTCCCCAAAAGGAATATCCAAAACATAACGCAATGCTTCAAGAATCGATGACTTGCCACTGCCGCGGATACCAATAAGCGTATTAAGCTCCGCAGAATAGCGAATCGTCTTGCCGTCAAGTACACCACCGTCAAAAGATATGTTTTTGATATAAGAGCCGGTATGCCGTTTTGGTTTCTCCGCAATGCGGTTGACACAATCGAGCAGGGCATACTTGACTGCTTTAAAGGTAAAATCACCGATTTTCAGATAACAGGGTTTCCCCCGACCAATTTCATCAATGGATTTACAGTCAGAGCCTTCCACCTCAGCAGGATAGAAGTCGCCAAGCCAGGACTGCACCTTGCTTTTCAAATTCCTTGTCCTTACCTTTTGAAAACCGAGTGTTTTGTCGCGTACCTGGTGGTAGCGGTCATCCTGCCAATCAGTCAGTTTACCTCCTTTCATCTCCTCCCATAATCCTTTTGGTTCCTCAACATGGGCAAAAATGAGGAAATAATCACGGGAAACTTTTTCCAGTTCGGCAATGACCTGAAGAATATTTTTATCACTGCGGAAATTTCCATTTTCGTACTGCTGCGGCGTTTTTCCGGGGAACATGGAAGAAATAAACGGTGTGATATAGTCCTGTTCGCCTGCAACCCATTCATCACTGAACACGATGAGTGTATGGATGCCGTTGGCTCCGTCATTTACGAAAAGTTCAACCCCTGGAAGCAAAAAAATTCGCTTATTCTTTGCCGTTTTGCGTAAGGCTTTGAATTCATTGCAATCAAACTTGTTGTGGTTTGTGATAACTCCAATGCCGATTTCAGCAGACTCCAGCGCATCAACATAGTTCGACAAGTAGTAATTCTCATTATCTGAATATGAAAATTCCTTATCAACCTTTGTGTACAGGTGGAAATCCGCACGCAGCCATCGGCTGCCGTATGCAAAAATATCGTTAGCATCAATTGCCATTTCTATTCACCTCCCATTCTTGTTACCGCCTGATCATACCACATGAGGAGTTTTGGGTCTTCCTGAAGAATATTATCGGGTATCTTTTTAGCGACGTCGATGATTATTTGGTAGTTACGTTCCTGCCATGCTTTTTTGAAACCAGCGCGGACGGCTTCGAGGCGGAACACCTTCACTTTCCGCTGGCTGGAAGCCAGCGCCACATACTCATCGAACTCGCGCAGCAGGGTCCGCTCTCGGAGTTTTTCCAGGTCGCCGGCCTTGTTCGGGTCGGGGACGTACCAGCGGTTCTTGGCTTTGGCACGCAGGGCCGGGTCGTCCTTGGAAAGGTTACGCATGTCCTTCCAGTTGCTGGAGAGGTATGCGTGAATCTGTTCAGGCACGGGACCTTTGCCATCGTAGCATAGGAAGTTCTCGTAATAGCTCAATAAATAGGGGTAGGGGCGACTTTAGTCGCCCACATTGGGAGGTTAAAACCTCCCCTACCCTGGTTTATTGAGCTGATACATAATACCCATAAATTTCTATTTGTATAAAAATGATGCACATGAGTGATTCCAATACGTAGCGGTTCGCCTGTTTTATCTCCCTTGGGGATCTTTGTAGTCGGAAACCAATAAGGAATCTCACTGCTTTCAATCTTATCAATGAGTGCCAGATCAAATTCATCGGGTCTTTTTTCAAATCGGCCTTTTACACCAGGTACCGTGTAGTTGATCAGCACCGGAACCTGCTTGGCCTGCTTTATCGTTTTCTTGAGAGCCAAATCATATTTGGTTGACCATGCCCGTTCCATTTTTCGCTTTGTCAATTCCGCCTGGCAATGAGGACAGGGAAATTTATCCTGTACTTTCCCAGCTTTTTTATCAACAGCGGCCTCCCAGAAAACAACCTCCCCAGCGCATTCCGGACAAATAAACACATCAGACCACACGGTATAGTTGATTTTGCCAAGTGGAGCCGGCTTCCAGCCGGCTTTTCCAAGAACTTCACTTGTCAAAAACCATTTATATTCTTCCGGCTGGGAGCACAATTCCGATTTGACCGGATTCCATGCAATATATTGGAGAACAAATCCGAGTTCTTTTTCATTTCTGATAATTCTATCGCAGGTTTCTGTTTGCCAAAGCGATTCTCCAGTTTTATTCTCAATCTTGTTAATTTTATTCGCTGAATAGCTTTTTATACTGTGCATCAAATCCGCTAAATCCCAATAAATACATTCAGCTTTTTCAAGCGGTTGAATTACAGCATGCACATGATCCGGCATCACAACAGCAGAAATTAACTGAAGGCGGTTTTTATGCCAGAAGCGAAGAGCGTTGAGGACAACATCTCTTGCTTCTTCTGAAAGGATCCGTCTGTTTTTCGTATTGAAAGTTATATAATAAAATGCGCCGGGATTCTGCCAATGGGGAAGATTGTCTTTTCTCGCGGTAAATTCTGAAATGCCTTTAACAGCGTCCTTTCCTTCATTTTTATCGAATTTTGGTTTTTCAAAGCCGATTTCTTTGATCTGCCTGCTGGAAGCAGGCTCCACATGGAGGGTTTCATACATCCAGCCGCATTCTTCCTCGACCTCCTTCAGAATGCGATTTGCTTCCCTTTCAAAAGCAGGGACATCGACAGGCGTGTTGTAGTTGTAGGCAATGAAGGTCGCTGCCGGAGAAAGGTCGTTTAAAACCGCTATTCTTGCCCCAAGTTTTGAAAATGGCACCCATGTATTCTTGCCATTTTCTTCGGTTTCCTGGCGCAAGATCGTCCCATCGGGCTTCACCTGATAACCGAGTGATTCCACTGTTGCCCGGTCTCCACACATTTGCGCCGCCACGCCCGTCATTCTGGTCCCGCAGAACCCATCAAAGACCATGTCCCCCGGTTCGGTATAATGCAGGATGTACCGCATGATAGCCTTATTCGGCACCTTCGTGTGATAGGAGTGAGCATTGTAGATCGGGTCGTTCTTTCCCTTACTCACGTCCGCCGCAAACGGTTCCCTCCGGTAATCGTCCGTCTCCGGGTCATATGGCCTCCCATAGTGCACGATAAAATCCCCAATGAACGGGTTCGGACAAGCGGTGTAATACGGTGGATCGGACAGTGCCAGGATGTCTTCATCCTCGCCAATGGGGAAGCCCTCGATCTTCCGGAACTCCTGTTCTTTAAGCTTTCCACGCAGCTTCTCCAGGAAATACTCCCTTCGCTTCTCGTCGTTCTCGAAGGTCATACCGAGACATTCAACTGGTGTATTGGTTTTGTCTTCAAGCTCTTCCTCCAGGGATTTATCAAAGAAATGTCCCTGCCCCGAAGGATCACGAAACAGGTGTTTTGTGGGAATTACCTTTTTTCTTTTACTGGCCATTTCTATTCCTTAGCTCAAAAAATTTTCATGGTGAGCATTTCAATTCTAATCTCGGTCAACCTATTTCATTTTCCTCGTTTTGGAAATCACTAAACTCTTGCTGAGGCTCGTAAGGCGATGCCTCCCGAGCTATGGGCTTATCCATAGCCTTTTCGATTCTTTCCAGCAAAGCTGCTTCGCGTTTTCGGAAGAATTCATCAAAATTGTTGATTTTTAACGCGTCGGGTTCGATTACATGTGAGCAGAGTATATCGTTCATCCTTTCATCATCGATGCCCGACTGCTTCTTTAGCCTTTCTAAATATATGCTCGGTGCATTACCACCAATGATACGGTTTGTCTTTGCTGATATGCCAGTCTTGTTGATGACGCAATCGCACCTTTTTGGATCAACTTCATTTTGTTTACAATAAGCTTGGGGGAAAATGTGATGAATATCGATTCTGTCATCAAAATACATCTGTATGGTAATCCTCTCTCCAGTCCTGAAATCCAATCCTCCATCTCTTATCAATAAGGCATACAATCCTTTGTAAGCAGCACTATTCCTAGTGCGAAGAGTATAGAGTCGATTAGGAGCAAAATTGGCATCAACAATTGTTGCAGGCTCCGATCCTCCATTAATCCATGCGATTGTTTCAGGAACATCTTTGGCAAAACGGGTTTCAATGGCCCCACCGTACAGTTCCCCAAATACACCGCACCAAAACCAACGAGCGATTTTGGTACGTATGCCGTCATGGTCTGCTCTATCTCCAAGAAGAGTCAAAATCGCCGCAAGGGGAACAAGTTGTGTTCGATAAGGCAAATCACGTGCATCAAAAATGTGTTGTGAATGCATAAAACGGGCTGCTCTCTTAAAACCCTTGGTAACATCATCAGCCCACAACTTGTAGTCGTTAAGGGTAAGTCGGAGAAGGTCTCTTCTTTTACAGGTAATGGCGGGGGCTTTATTAGAGTCCACTCCTTCGTTCAACGCCTTAATACGTCGCTCTCTTGACGAGAGGAGTGATATGACTTGCAGAAAATCATCGCTTTGGACGGTTTTCAATAGCCTTTCCTTGCGAATTTCTTTTTCACGAATTGCCCAATCGTCTCTGAGGTTGTAGTCATCTGCAGCATAAGTGGCTGTGAGGAGTTCAAACACAGTCAGTGAAACACCACCCGTGTTTACCTTCTCGAATACCTGGCAGACTGCCTCTTTCGGGGTTGTTTTGAAAAGTTTGATCAGGGGTATTTGGTACTGTTGAAAACGTTGGATAACAGTCTGGCCCAACTTAAGCCAGTTCTGTAAACGTTCTCCACCGTTTTTTGCATATTCGCCTGACCATGCAGTTAATCCCGGAAAGTCAAACACCAGCGGAAGCGGAAATACTTCAGCCTCACATTCAAGAGCGGTGGTAGAATAATCTATTATAACTTCTCCCCTGAAGTTGCGAAACTTCCGATCAGCAGGAATGGAAATAATGGCATCCTCCTGGTCAGCCTCAGAATCAAGAGCAGTAAGAATATCAATATAATACCATCGCTCAATGTCGTTTCCCCGGACATCCTTTGTTTTGACAGGTTCGCCTAAGAATAGTGATTGGAAAAGAGATGTCAGGCGTTGCTGGCCATCAAGGATGAACCAGTCAGGCTCTGGCTTCGGATTTAAGAAAACACCTTCAACGGGCCGCGGCCTGAAACGCACATCAGGATTGCCGGTCTCAAGAAGCATTATTGCCCCAATGGGATAGGAAACAGAGATGCTTGCGAGTAAGCTTTTAACGTGATTATCATCCCATATCCAACCCCTCTGGAAATCGGGAAGCTGAATCTTTCCTAATTTTATATCTTTGAGTATCTCTTGAAGGGATTGTTTTGTGCTGTCAAAGGTGGTTACTGTAGTCACGATATTTCCTTTCTTGTTGAAAAAACCGATAACTTTGTCGGGCTGATGTGGGCCATATGGTTTTTAACTACTTCTGCGGTGAATCTCCAAACCACTTCTTGCCTTTTCCTGCGATTTCATACTTTTATTCCAAAACAATTCTAACCTTGCCAGGATCTTTACCCCTGGTAACCTCTGCCAAATATTCCTCAAAACGTTTTTTCAACTCTTCCGGTGTCGCAGGCGCTCCACCTTATAATTGGGATGGACTGGAAACAAACGAACAAACTCATCCATTTTTTCGTTCATGTCGCCATAGAACTTGCTGAAGGGAGTAAGGTATTCCCTTATTTTGGCCTGTTGCTCGATAGTCTTTTTGAGAAGACGTTCGGAGACAACAAACTTTACATCACTCCGCGCTATAAAGACTTGCTGAAAACGATCCTGAACGCGACGAAGACTGTCGGCAACGAATGCAAACCTTGGACTATCAAAAATGGCTTCCTGAAGACCGGCTATGAATCTAAAACGAATGTCCTTGCAGACCTCTCCGATCTCTCGCAGGAAGTTCAGGTCAAGTATAAGTTCCTGGTCTTTCCTGGTACGCAGATAATCAAGTAGTTCGTCCACAACAAGGAGCAGGCCATGATCCGGATACTTTTTGTGGAAAGTAGCCATCATCTCTTCAAAAGCCGGTTTGCTGCTGGATACTTCACTCGCTGATGGGAAGATATAGTTCACACCGATTGATGCGAGATATTCTTCAGTTGCAGCCACCAGTATGTCGCGAAGAGACATGGTCGTTGAGGTATCAGCTCAATAAATAGGGGGATTACATTTTTAAAGTGTTGGTCTCGAACCACGATAAGCGTTCACCGAACATTGAAATTAGAAATTAGAAATTGGAAATTCAGCCTTCATGCTTTTGTACTGCTCGGCTGAGCTCA
>JAUWQS010000253.1 GCA_030610915.1 Pseudomonadota bacterium
TTTAAAGTGTTGGTCTCGATCCACGGTAAGCGTTTACTGAATATTGAAATTAGAAAATAGAAATTGGAAACTCGGCCTTCATGCTTTTGTACGACTCGACTGAGCTCACGCCAAAGCCTGTCAACTCGTAAATTCGTTTCATCTCTCCCAAATTTCTAATTTCCAATTTAAAGCCGTGAATGGCTAAGATTCACAATCACTTTTACATACCGGAGTTTGCCCCTATTTATTGAGCTATTACGTTAATCCCTTAACCGTAAAGTTCTTGCAAAAATGGCAAAAGAATTGTGGCTACTAAGGTTGTCAGGTTCAAGGTTGATAGCTTTTAACCGTTGAACCGTGAACCCTTTTTGGTTCCGGCTTGTCCGGGTTAGCGTAGTTTATGGAACAACCAATCTAACATAAGGAGGTTATTGAAAAAATGGCAGGAATTGTATCTTATGGTGCGTACATTCCTATGTACAGGTTAGATCGAAAGATTATTTACAAGGCTATGGGATGGCTTAATCCGGCTACTTATCAATCCGGGGAAAGATCTGTAGCCAATTATGATGAGGATAGTCTGAGCATGGCCGTAAATGCCGGTATGGATTGTCTGAAAGGCATTGATCGAAGTACTATTGACGGAGCGTATTTTGCGACTACCACCACCCCTTACAAAGAAAGGCAAAGCTCGCCAATTATCGCAACAGCTCTGGATCTCAAGTCAAATATACGCACAGCAGATTTTACCAACGCAGCTAAAGCGGGAACCACAGGTGTTCTTTCAGCATCCGACACCATAACAAGCGGCGGAGCAAAGAACATCATTGTGTGTGCCTCCGACTGTCTGGTAGGCAAGGCAGGGAGCGCTCAGGAAGAGCTCTTTGGAGATGGCGCCGCCTCTCTTCTGATGGGTGACGATGATGTCATTGCCAGTCTGGAAGGTTCTTATTCTGTTGCGTATGATTTTGTTGCTCACTGGAGATCGGAAGATCAGAAATTTGATCAACAGTGGGAAGACAGATTTATACGGGATGTGGGGTATAAAAACTTCATCATCGAGTCTATTTCGGGGTTGATGAAGAAATGCAGCCTAAAAGCAAAGGATATTTTCAGGGTGGCTTATCCCTGTCTTTATGCCGGCGACCACAGAGGCATTGCAAAAAAACTTGGTTTTGATCCCTCTCAGGTACAGGATCCAATGTCGAAAAACGTAGGCTACACCGGAACAAGCAATCCGCTAATACAACTGGTTGCGGCGCTCGAAGAGGCCAAGGCCGGTGATAAAATTATCATTGCGAGTTTCGGCAGCGGGAGTGATGCCATATTATTTGAGGTTACCGATGGAATAGGAAAGATCCAGGGAAACAGAAAAGGCGTCAAGGGACATCTATCCGCCAAGAGGGACTTAACAAACTATGAAAAAATGGTCAGCTTCCGCGATGTTCTCCCCGTGGAGGAAGGAATACGAGGAAAGCTCATGATAGACTTTACCCCCCAACCGGAGATGTACAGGAGCCGCAAGGTGGTTCTTGGTCTTGTTGGTTCTAAGTGCAAAAAATGCGGTGTTCCGCAGTTCCCGGCACAGAGGATATGTGTCAATCCTGATTGCGGCGCATTAGACCAGATGGATGAGTATAGATTTTCAGACAGGAAAGCAAAAATATTTACGTATACGGGAGATAGTTTAGCTTTCAGTCCAGACCCGCCTGCGGTTTATGCAATTGTCGAATTCGATGGAGGTGGGAGATACTGGTTTGACCTGACTGATGTTGATCTGGAATCGGTTGAAGTGGGCATGTCGGTGGAGATGAGCTTCCGAAGGAAATATGTTGATGATAAATTTGGAGTATATGGTTATTTCTGGAAGGCGGTGCCTGTCAGCGAATAATACGACATCGTGAATGGCAATTGTTCGTCTATGTTGTCTTGAGCTGCTTCACAGAACCGCATGTTAACGGTAGTGAGTTGAATGCGGAGGGTCTTTAATCAACTACTTCGCTTTACACTTTTTATTGAGGAGGGAAAAATGTCAGAAGGAATAAAAGATAAAGTTGCGATCATTGGCATGGGCTGCACCAAGTTTGGAGAAAACTGGCAGTGGTCAGCCGACGACATGATGGTAGATGCGTATACTGAAGCCCTGGAGGATGCCGGGATTGAAACAAAGGATATTGATGCGGCCTGGTTTGGATCGTGTATTGATGAGTTGAGTGTGGGTAAGGCAGGACTGCCACTTTCAGAAGCGTTAAAGCTTCCTTTTGTGCCGGTTACGAGGGTTGAGAATTTTTGCGCTACAGGTACCGAGGCATTGAGAGGAGCTGTCTACGCTGTCGCCTCAGGCGCTTGTGATATCGCTCTGGCTCTTGGTGTGGAAAAATTAAAAGATCAGGGTTTTGGCGGTCTTCCAGACATGCCCTCTTGTATGGGTGTAAGAAATAAAGTTATCTGGCCGAATATCACCGCTCCTGGAGCCTTTGCCATGATGGCAACCAGATACTTTCATAAGTATGGCATAAAACCGGATGAAGGCAAGGAGATTCTTGCAATGGTATCCTCAAAAAGCCATCACAATGGGGTATTAAGTCCCAAGGCCCATCTTCAAAGGGAAGTTAGCGTCGAACAGATAATAAATGCCCCGATGATTGCTTGGCCTCTGGGGTTGTTTGACTGCTGCGGTGTGAGTGATGGCGCCGCCGCCGCCATTGTTTGCCGAGCAGACAAGGCCAAAGATTTCAGGCCTGATCCTCCCGTCAAGGTCAAGTCCATACAGATAGCCCTGAGCTCGGGAGAGGAATTGATGTATGATAAAACCTGGGATGGAACCTATGTTGAGACTGGTGTGCGAGCTGGGGCAAGAGCCTATAAAGAAGCGGGAATAACAAATCCCAGGGAAGAAATAAGTATGATGGAACTCCACGACTGTTTTTCCATTACAGAGCTTGTGACATATGAAGACCTGCAAATATCGCCCAGAGGCAAGGCAGGAGATGATGTCAGAGATGGCTTCTACAATCTGGATGGCAAAATACCATGCCAGCCCGATGGCGGTTTGAAGTGCTTTGGACATCCTATCGGAGCTTCCGGTTTGAGAATGATATATGAGATGTACAAGCAGTTGCAGGGAAAGGCAGGACCAAGGCAGATTGAGAATCCCCGGTTCGGGCTGACCCATAACATGGGGGGATTCCCTCCAAGAAATATAATTGCTGTCTCTATTGTGGGTCTCTAAGGAGGAAAGAAATATATTGAGACCAATCTGTCTGTGATTCAAAGGGGCGAAAACTTTATTCGCCCCTTTTTATTTGACTGTTCAAAGCCTGATCCCAAATCTCCGTTTCTCAACTCCTATTCTGATACGAAAAACTTAAAATTAGAGCGAAACGACTCTAAGGGTCTGTCAGGAAATAAGTATCACATTTATGCATCTCATCTTCAGGCCATCTTTAGCCGATCCTCAATCGCAAAATCCTCGAAATAGCACAACAATTCCTCTGCTTTTGCTCAATCGTATCGACTAAATCTAACCTAAATCTGAGCGCCCAACCGTAACACCTATTCCCTGACAGACCCTAAGGGACTGGAAATAAATAACTCATCGTTTTCGCATCCCTGCTTCAGGCCATCTTTAGCCGATCTTCAATCACAAAATCCTCGACGTAGCCATGCTATGCCTGCGGTTTTGTTCAATCTGATCGACTAAACCTGACCTA
>JAUWQS010000441.1 GCA_030610915.1 Pseudomonadota bacterium
CGTAAAAAGCTCCGCTATGCCGACACGTCGGCATTATAATGGAAAGTAACTTGCGCTTTCAGTAAAATTATGCTTTTGGGTAAATGTCAAGTAATATGAGTTACTTATAACACATTTGCAAATTTAAGTTACTTGGAAGTCGTCACTCCGTCGGGCGAGACGCCCGACCTACTGAGGCAAGGATGTCCGACCTGCCGCAGAGCAGGACAGGCGTCCCACACCACGCAGAGCAGGCGTCCTCGCCTGTCTATGAAAATGAATACAACCTGGCATTAAATTCAAGTTACTTTCCATTATAATGCCGACTCGTCGGGATAATGGCGCTTTTTACGAAACAGTTTTTGAGTCAGTCAGAATTGCACAGTATATGTAGCGGAAGGCTTTAGCCTTCCATTAAAAAATGGAGACCTAAAGGTTTCCACTACGGTCTCTGCGGTGAACAGTTACAAATACAATAATATCATTAGGATGGAAATGCGCATGTTCGCAGGGCCGGCGCCTTTTATTTTTCTACTGAGCATCTATCTTCTTTACCTTTCCGAAAAGGGAGAGCGGTTTATCAAAATTCCTGTCATTCCCTAATACCAGTATGGTTGCCCTGTTGCGGGAAAGGTATTTTTTCGCAACCCTTTTCAGGTCTTCTATGGTTACTTTTTCTATTTTATCACGGTATGTTGTGAGAAAATCATCGGGTAGTTTATTGTATTTAATCAGCATCTGCTGAATTGCTATTTTAGCTGTGGAATCAAAGGAGAAGATAAAGCTGTTGTTGATAGATTTTTTGGCCCATGAGATCTCGCTTTCCTCTACATTGCTATTTCTGACATCATCGATGATGGACATTATCAGGGATAAGACTTCTGCTGTGGATGAGGATTTTGTGAAGGCGTAGGCGCCGAAGACACCATAATCGCCCCTGCCATTGTAAAAACTTCCGGCGCTGTAAGCCAGGCCGGCGTTGTTTCTTACTTCACGCATAATTCGTGATCGAAATCCCCCGCTGCCCAATATAAAATCGAGAACTGTAAATGGGTAAAAATCGGGGCTTTTCTTGTCTGGCGCCAGGCATCCCATGATGATGATTGATTGAGGAGCCTCTTTGTATATGTAATTTATTGTTCCATCGTTATCCATTTCAGGGCAGGGTATCTCCTTGATTTCCTCCTCTGTACGGTTCCATGCTCCGAAATACCGGTTTATCTTTGATATTGCTTCATCCCGAGTTATATCGCCGGCCACTGCCATTATCATATTTTCCGGATAGAAGAATCTTTGCTGGAATCTTATCAGATCGCCCCTCGTTATTTTTTCCACTGATTTTGCAGAAGGCAGCCTTTCTCTCTCGTTTCCCCTGTATATTAATCTTTTAAATTCCCTGAAGGCCATCTTTTGAGGCTCGTCGCACACTCTTCTTAAATCTTCTATCTTTAGATTTTTTGCCGTTTCCAGCTTTTTTTCATCAAAGACCGGATTCATGATAATATCTGAAAGAATATCGAGTCCATCGCCTATGTCTTTTTTGAGTACTGAAAGGGTGGCGGATCCTGACTCCATGTTGACGGAAACCGAGATATCTCCGGCGAAGTATTCAAGTTCTTCATCGATTTCGCCGCCTGTCCTGTTTTTTGTCCCACCCGTTCGCATTACAGTTCCGGTAATTTCCGCAAGCCCCTCTTTGCCTTTCGGGTCATAAATGGAACCGGTTCTTATTATGGCGGATATCTTCAATAGAGGAAGCTCATGATCCTCAAGAATATACAGGATTATCCCATTTTCAAGCTCCACCCTTTCGGCTTTTGGAGGTGAAAAGTTGAGATGCCGGTATATTAAATTATCAGGATTTATGAGAGGCGCAGATTCTGCCGCATAACCTGTGGAAACCGGCAGGATGAAACATATTAGTATAATTAAAAGAGATGCCCTTTTCATTGCTTATTCCTCTTTAAACTTGCGACGGTTCGATTTTCCCTGTTAAGGTATTTTTTTGCCGTTCTCATAATATCTTCAGGGGTAACTTTGTCAATAACTTCGATGTGACGGGTTACATATCGGAAGTCCCCGGCAATAGTTTCATAATAGGACAACATGCTGGCAAGACCGGCGTTGGAATCGAGGCTCCTTAAGATATCCGCTTTTAGCCGGTTTTTTGTCTTTTGTATCTCCCTTTCGGTTACAGGTTCCCTTTTCAGCTTCTCGATTTCACTGTATATGGCGTCTTCCAGTTCGCTATTTGTATGGGGGTATCTCGGCG
>JAUWQS010000224.1 GCA_030610915.1 Pseudomonadota bacterium
CAGACAGGGATGAAGCGAGTTGACAATACCAAAATATGAAGGCCAAATTTCCAATTTCTAATTTCAGTGAACGCTTACCGTGGATCAAGAGCAACCTTTCAAAAATGTAATCCCCAATTTATTGACCTGATACTCTTATCAGCTCTATCCCTTACCAACAAAGGAATTTTACAATGAATGTGCCATTGCTTGACTTGGGAGCTCAATTAAAGACAATAGAAAACGAAGTAAAGACTGCCGTAAACAAGGTTATCGATTCCACCCGCTATATTATGGGTCCGAAGGTCTTGGAATTGGAGGAAAAGATAGCGGAATATGCGGGCGCAGGATACGCCACCAGTGTATCCTCGGGAACCGATGCTCTTCTGATTTCACTTATGGCTCTGGATATTGGTCCCGGTGATATCGTAATTACAACGCCTTTTTCATTTTTTTCCACCGCCGGCGTGATAACGAGGCTGAACGCTATCCCCGTATTTGTGGATATAGACCCCGACACGTACAATATCAGCCCGGATGCCCTGCGAAGGTGGTTTGAAACGGAAAGAGAAAAGAGGGCCGGTGTCAAAGCAATTATTCCTGTGCATCTGTACGGCCAGTGCGCTGATATGGATCCGATTCTTGAGATAGCCGATCGGTTTAATATTCCTGTTGTCGAGGATGCGGCGCAGGCCATCGGCGCAAGGTATCCTTCAAAAACCGGAGAGAAAAAAGCGGGCAGTATGGGAACGCTTGGCTGCTTTTCCTTTTTCCCCAGCAAGAACCTCGGCGGGATGGGTGATGGCGGAATGGTTGTCACAAATGACGCTGATCTCGATGAAAAGCTGAAAAAGCTAAGGAATCACGGAGCAAAACCGAAGTACTACCATGCAATGGTCGGTGGAAATTTCCGTCTCGATGCTATCCAGGCAGCGATTATCCTCGTAAAACTGCCTCATCTCGACAAATGGCACTCTATGAGACAAAAAAATGCTTTATATTACGATGAAAATCTAAACGTCAAAGACATAAAGAAGCCTGTCATTGTGTACAAAAGAGAGTATCACATCTACAACCAGTACGTCATTTCGGTACCGGACAGAAGAGATAAACTGAGAGACTTCCTCACAGAAAACAAGATTGGCAGCGAGGTATATTACCCTGTTTCATTCCACGAGCAAGAGTGTTTCAGATACTTAGGCTATAAGGCAGGAGCTTTTCCATGCAGTGAGTATGCCGCTGCTCACGTTATTGCGCTTCCCATCTACCCGGAACTGACAAACGAAATGCAGGACTACGTGATCAAAAAGATAGGGGAGTTTGGGGAATGTAAATATCAAAATGTAAAATGAGAAATGTAAAATGAAATAGTGGGAGGGTTGGTGGCATGGACAAACTCGTTTGTCCGTGTGTAACTACTCAGGCTAAAGACCGCTCTTTAACTCCGATCTTCATGCCCTTTAATGAATGCCGTGTAGCGGAGACCTTTAGGCCTCCATTCTCTTTTAATGGAAGGCTAAAGCCTTCCGCTACATATACTGTGCAATTCTGACCGGCTCAAAAAGCGTAATCTGTGGCCGTGTAGAGTATATCTGTTTGCAGTTCCAGTATCGGCCATCAAATATCTATTTCCCAGCGATGGGTTCCCCCGGTGCAATCTTCCCCGAGGCACCAGGTTTCCAGGCCGGCATTCGGATATTTTGCCCTCAGTTCACTCGCTATATCCGGCAAATCAGCATAAGACTTGTCAAAATAACTCCCAATTATTTTATCATTCAGGTAAACAACAATATCGCATTTTTCCACAGCTCTTTGCCCGAGATCAACCTCGATCAGAATTGACTCTCCTAATATTCTATTCACCTCCCTCCGACAAAAGCAGTGGTTAGTGGTTAGTGATCAGTGTTCAAAAGCTCTCTGACCACTGATCCCTGTCCACTGACCACTGTTCACTTTGTCCATGCCACCCGCTCGCCAGTTAATCCTATGGTTAATTGTTTTGTCGTCTCTGCGAGCTCTGCGGTGAACGCTTACCTCAAACTTTACCCCTCTTCGCACACATTTAATCGTTCTTCAACGCCGGCTCATGAGCGGCCCTGCCGTAAACACTTTTATAAGATTTACAAAAAGGGCAGATTCCTCCTTCAACCTTCTTTACAAACTCATAACAAATACCTTCCTGTTTTTCCCTCGCTGCCCTGCACACGGGACAGACGTTCTTGCAAAAATCGGCTGCTGCCTTCTTCACTTCCATCTCATCACCTCCTGAATTGGTGTCTTATATTTTTGTAACTACTCACGTAGTCAGGCTGAAGCTGTTTAGGCTGAAGGCTGAAGGTACCCGAAAAACACGATTGAGGCGCTTTGGCGGAGGACCAACAGATTCTTGCATCAAACATGGCTTCAAAGTATGCCGTATCCCTGCTTTTCCTAACAGTCTTCAGCCTTCAGTCTATCCACCTGAGTAATTACATATTTCTTATTATATCACCTTCATCAAACATCCACAACAAATGTGATTTTGGTTATTTACATCGAAAATTCAGTGATATGAAGGAAAGGGGCAGATGTTACTCCCCTTGACTTATTGTCTTTTGCCGTTGTAGATTTGTGACTACTCACGTAGTCAGGCTGAAGCTGTTGTAGGCTGAGTAGTTACTTTTGTAATTATTTAGCCACCGATCTACGCAGATTATCACTGATATTTTTTTCATTGTAATTACTCACGTAGTCATGTGATTTCTTTGTATTTAAATTTATCTGCGTTCATCTGTGTGAATCTGCGGCTAAGTAGTTGCAAAAAAAAGTAAAAATAGGACAGTTATGTTCAGCAGTGAACTTATTAATGATCCTTTCGGCGATCCCGGAGTCTATGTAGAGTTCAGGTACAGAAACCAGGCGGTACTCTTTGATCTGGGCGATCTGTATTCAATGCCTCCTCGAAAGCTTCTTAAGATAAGTCATATTTTTGTCTCTCACACCCACATGGACCACTTTATAGGTTTTGACCATCTGCTCAGGCTCCTGTTAGGGCGCGACAAATGCCTTTCACTCTTTGGCCCGCCGGGTTTTGTTAAAAATGTGGAGAGCAAGATAGCCGCCTACACTTGGAACCTTGTCGAAAATTACTCAAACGATTTTGATCTCCTGGTGACGGAGATTCATCCTGATCACAGAATGACAAGGCGCTATCGTTGTAAAGAGGCCTTTAGACCTGAGATAATGGAGGATAGCGAAGGTCTTGACTGCGCGATTGTGGACGGGAATTTCTTTACAGTGAAGGGGGTGTTTCTTGATCACAAGATCCCCTGCCTTGCCTATTCACTCAAAGAAAAACAGCGTATAAATATAAAAAGGAACTGTCTTGAGGAAATGGGGCTCCCCGTGGGGGCATGGCTCGCTGAACTGAAAGAGAGCATTTTGAACGGTGACCCGGATGACACGCCAATCAGGGTGTGGCGCAGGGACGGCGGCAAAGAGATTCCGGAAAAGATATTATCACTCGGTGAATTGAAGGGAAAGATTGTAAAGATAACGCCGGGTCAAAAGATTACCTATGTGACGGATGCAGTTTACAGTGAGGAAAACGCTCGCAGGATTGTTGAACTTGCCGGTATGTCCGATGTGGTTTTCATCGAGACATGTTTTCTGGAAGATGATGCGGATAAAGCGGCAAAAAAATATCATCTCACCGCCGCGCAGGCGGGAAGTCTGGCGCGAATGGCGGGCGCAAAGAGGATGCCGACATTCCATTTTTCTCCAAAGTATAAGAGCTGTGGAGACCTCCTGATCGATGAGGCGGTGAATGCCTTCAACGGACAACTAAAGCCTCGCGTCAATAATAATATCATCACCTTTTCTGAAAACCTTCCTCATGGACAGCTTGATTGAATCGTCAATTTTCCTGATTCCCAGATCTCCCACGGATGGGATACCTTCACCCGTTATTTTTGGCGCCGTAATGATTACAATCCTGTCGGCCAGCCTCTCTTTCAGGAAGGATGTGATAATCTCAGAACCGCCTTCCACGAGGATAGATGATATCTCCTTTTTCCCTAATTCGGTCATGAGTCCTTTCAGATCAACCTTTCCATTGTCGTTCTTGTTGAC
>JAUWQS010000234.1 GCA_030610915.1 Pseudomonadota bacterium
GGGCGACGCTAATCGCCCATGTAGCGGAGACCTTCAGGTCTCCATATTCACGTAACACAGTATGACTGAAGCACATGGAAGGCTGAAGCCTTCCGCTACATGCTTCTGCCATATGTCTTCCGCTATTCATTGAGCTGATACCTGTGAACCTTGAACCTGACAACCTGAGTAGTTAGTGCCCGAACGAAAACTGTCTTTTTCGCCAATTTCTGCGTCAGATAAAAATTTTAATCCTCGAAATACTCAATGTATTCCTGCGGTTAAAATTTTGCTCTTCCTTGACCTTGACGAAAAATCCTGGTTTTCGTTCAGACACTAGTTACATTGAACCAATTGAACTAATTGAACCAATCTGCTCGCCCAACCGTAACACCTATTTCCTGACAGACCCTTACCTGTTTTTAATCCGTAATTCGGCGTGCCGTTTGTTTTTGTCCAGTTCCATCTTGCGCAAGCGGATACTCTGCGGGGTCACTTCGATCAGCTCGTCTTCTGCGATGAACTCGATGGACTGATCCAGTGACAGGCGGCGCGGCGGTCGCAGGGTTACCGTGGCGTCTGATGTGGAACTGCGCATATTCGTCAGATGTTTTTCTTTGGTGATATTTACATTCAGGTCACCGGGCTTGTTTCGCTCTCCGATAATCATACCACAGTAAACTTCAGTTCCAATCTCAACCAGGAGCTCTCCCCGATCCTCCATGGCAAGGCTTGCGTAGGGCGTGACCCTTCCTGCCCTGTCGGCAACCAGCGCCCCGTTCGCTCGTTGCGGGATCGGGCCGAACCACGGTTCGTACCCTTCAAAAATCGTATTCATAACACCCGCGCCTTTTGTATCGGTTAAAAAGTGGCTACGGAAGCCGATCAACCCCCGTGACGGTATGATGAACTCTAACTTGGCGCGTCCGGTGCCCTTGTTGATCAGGTTCGTCATGCGTCCCTTTCGCTTGGAAAGCGTTTCCGTGACTATGCCTATAAATTCTTCCGGAATATCGATCAATACCCGTTCGGTCGGCTCCTTAATTTTGCCGTTTTCCTCTTTTGTGATCACCTGTGGCTTGGATACCATGAACTCATACCCTTCCCTGCGCATGGTTTCAATCAGAACGGCCATCTGCAACTCCCCGCGGCCGCAGATTTCAAACATGTCCTTTCGGGGGAGGAACCTGATTTTCAGGGCAACGTTTCTCAGAATTTCCTGCCTTAGGCGGTCTTTCAGGTGTCGGGACGTCAAAAATTTGCCTTCAGTTCCGGCAGTGGGGCCGTTGTTGACATAAAAAATCATTGAGACGGTCGGTTCATCGATATAGATGCGGGTAAGCGGGACAGGATGTTCCAGGGAAGATATCGTGTCGCCGATTGTGAGCTGATCAACGCCGGCGATTGCAATAATATCCCCCGATTCTACCCTGTCAACCTGTATTTTTTTTAATCCGTCGAAGGTATAAAGGGCTGAAAATTTTACCCCCGGTGTAATCTTCTCCACTCCGCACAGGGAGTAACTCTTGTTCATCTCTAAGATGCCGTTTGCCAATCGTCCGATGGCAACCTGCCCGACATAAGAGTCATAGTCGAGATTTGTTATCAGAAACTGCGGAACTTCGTCGTCGTCTGCCTGGGGTGCCGGGATATAAGAGATGATTGCCTCGAAGAGCGGTCGCAAGTCGCTGGAGTCGTCGCCCGGTTTTTGATGGGCAACGCCGGTTTTGGCGTTGGTGTATAGTATGGGGAATTCAATCTGTTCTTCCGTCGCATCGAGATCGATAAAAAGGTCATACACCTCATTGACAACCTCTTTTAGCCTGGAATCGCTGCGGTCGATTTTGTTGATGACCACGATAATGGGCAACTGTTTGGCGAGCGCTTTCTTGACGACAAAACGGGTCTGCGGCAGCGGGCCTTCGCTGGCATCAACGAGCAGGAGCGCTCCGTCAACCATATTAAGGCTCCGTTCCACTTCCCCGCCGAAATCGGCGTGACCGGGTGTGTCAACGATGTTGATCTTGACACCGCCGTACCGGATAGCTGTATTTTTCGCCATGATCGTGATACCCCGTTCCCTTTCGAGGTCCATCGAATCCATGACACGTTCCGCCACCTGCTGGTTTTCTCTGAAAGTACCGCTCTGTTTGAGCATCCCATCGACAAGAGTCGTCTTCCCGTGGTCGACGTGGGCAATAATCGCAATATTTCTTATATTATGTTTTTTCATAAAAATAGTGGGGTGTAGGGTATAATTTGCACTTAAGGACCAAACTCACCTGCCGCCAACACTGCGGAGCGCTGAACCTTGAATAACCACCTGCTTTGATGCAGGGCAGGACCTTTCAGAAATCGCGGCGCTGCTGGCGGTCAGGTGCAGCGCTTTGTTCGCATTTTTCATATAGTGTTTCCGGAGCAATATCAGCTCCATTCGGCCAGGCAATAGCGCCGCCTTCTACTGAGGCTCTTTTGAAAAACTCTATATCATTAAGTGGTTTAAAAATCGTTCCTCTTTTTAGATACGAAGAGAAATCAATTTCGCCTGCTGTGCCATCATCAAAAACGATAGAATAGATATAGTTTTTTATATATTTGATTTTTTTTACATCATTCATGTCCCACATGGCAATTCCTCCTTCCTGCTAATCCAGGGGAGAGATTTTTTTAATTTCTTTATCGTTTCCGGCCAAATCCCAATCTTCTCTCAACTCATCCACATGCAAATCCACCCATTCTCTTATCAATTTCCTCGCGGTTTTTGATTTTATATCTCCTTTCAAAACATTGCCATTTAAGTCAAAAACAGCCCTGTTATCTTGATAATCCGCATGAAAATGTGGCGGATTATGTTTATCGTAAAACATTCGTATTATTATACTGAAAAATCTCGAAACCTCTGGCATACATACTCCAATATTTCTAATGTTATTTTATAATCATACGATTTTGAAGTCAAGAACCTTTGCGTCCGGCAACAAAAAATCGTACAGCTCAATAAACAGGGCAACCCCAGGGAATGTAGAGCAGTATTTTATATGCCACCATCTCCGGTGGGGTATGAAACCCCACCCTACAATGATAAATAGTAAGCGTTCACTGAACATTGAAATTAGAAATTTGGCCTTCATGCTTTTGTGCTGTTGATGAACGCATTCAATTTTGTTTCACTTATCAAAGTCGTGCCGGATCATATCTGATAACGCCTCTGCCGGTTTGTAAACATCAAACTCGTAAACCCGTTTCATCCCTGCCTGCCTGTGCGTTTTTTGTAAAAATGTTTGACATAAGGCCTGATTTTTTCTATTATCCTTCACACACGCTTTACTGGTATAAGCTTAATGAATAGCAGAAGGTATATGGCAGAAGCATGTAGCGGAAGGCTTCAGCCTTCCATGCGCTCCAGCCTTCTATGCGCTCCAGTCATACTGTGTGTGTTACGTGAATATGGAGACCTGAAGGTCTCCGCTACAGGGGCTGTGCAAAGCTCAAAGGCGTAACCTCTACGCCCAAATCCCGCTTCCGGAAGATGGAGGCGGCTACGCGTCTGGATTTGCCCCTGTTTATTGAACTGATACGAAAATATCTTATGTCCAGGTAACTACTCAGCCACAGATTCACACAAATGAACGCAGATAGGTTTAAATACAAAGAAATCACGTGACTATACAGGTGGGTAGGCTGAAGGCTGTTAGTCTATTAATTGTAAGGTTCTTGCAGAAATGGCTGCGCCCTGCGACAAGCTCAGGGTACGCTGGGCCCTGAGCTTGTCGAAGGGCGAAAACACGAAATAACTGCGTGGAGACAGGAAACAGGAGAAAAATACCGGTGATAATCCGCGTAGATCGGTGGCTGAATAGTTACATGTCCAGAAAGCTTAAAGAAACAGTCATAAAGAATATTTTTCTTTTTTTTGCGTCGGTTTCCATACTTATCCTGGGGCTT
>JAUWQS010000272.1 GCA_030610915.1 Pseudomonadota bacterium
AGTTCACTTGCAAGCGCATTATCATCACTCACATGAGCGAAGACATGCTGTCCAAGATAGATCACCTCGATCTTGAAACGGCGGAAGACGGCATGCGCGTACATTTGTAGCAGAACATGAGAGCGCGCTACCTATCAAATCACTCAAGCTGCCAAGTCGGAGCAGTAAACGTATCCGAACAGGACAGACCCATTTGCTCAAATACTGTCATCACCGGCCAGGAACTGGGCCAAACACACCGGATAAAATGAGGCCAGGTCATTGAGTAGGTGTAGTAGTTCCCTTCCAAGTTTTGATCCTTGTAACATTATTTCTTTGATTTGGCCAGATAGAGTTAAGCGGTTCTGGTCAAAACTATTCACAATGTGTCGTACTTATCTGTTCAGCTTTTGTTTTTCGTTCGATAGCTTGGTCCTTCCATGACGATGACTTCGGAGTTATGGACGAGTCGATCGGCGATAGCGGTAGCGACGGTGGTGTTGTCGAAGATTGTTCCCCACTCTGCGAAGATCAGATTGCTGGTAATGACGGTTGATTTCTTTTGATGCCTGGCACTGATAACCTGAAAGAAGAGGTTGGAGCCTTGGACGCCGAGGGGGAGATAGCCGACTTCGTCGATGACCAGAAGATCAGGCGCCTGATAATCATGGAGTTTTTTGAATAGAGAGCGATCGACATCGGCAGCGGTGAGGAGATTGATCATATCCATGGCGGTGGTGAAGAGGGTTTTGACGCCGCGCTGGGTGGCGGCAAAGGCGATGGATTTTGCCAGGAAGCTTTTCCCCACGCCGGTATTCCCGATGAACAGGACATCTTTTTTCCGGGATATAAAGGTCGTATCCATCAGGTCAAGGATTCTGGTTTTCTGCTTTTGTCGAGAGATGTGGAAGTGAAAGTCGAACTGATCGATGGTTGGCTTTTCAAGGAGTTTTGATTCTTTGAAGCGCCGGAGGATGCGATTTTTCTGTCGTATTTCCCCTTCGATATCGATCAGGGCTTCGATGATCATCAGGGGCGGCAGGTTTTGCGTTTCCGCCCGCTGGAGGATTCGGACAAGGTGCTCGGCGGCGGTCTTCATTCGCAACGCCTTGAGTTTTTCGATAACGGATTCGATGATTGGGTCATTCATGGTCGCGCCTCCTTTTTGATGATATAAGCGTCATATTCGGCAAGCGATGGTTCGGCTAACCGGATGTTGTTGAGTTCTTCGTTTTTGAGCTTGACCGGGGGATGCTGTTTTTTCGGAGTGCTCTCCTGATGGAGGATATTCCGGATGTATTCGGCGCCATAGGCTTTGTGGGCGAAGGCTTTCCGGATGGCGCAGATGAGGGCCGCCTCCCCGTATTCGTCTTTGAGGGTTAAGAGTCTGGTTGCGGTTTTTTTGACCGGTTGTCTTGCTTCGGCGATTGCGGACAGATAATCGACAGCCTCCGGACACAGAGATGACACAAGGGCGACATCCCGTTCTCGCCATAATTTGTTCTGAAGTTTTTTGACCTGTTCCCGGTGGGAGGGGAGTTCAATACGCTGTTTCCGTTTCCATGAGCGGAAGTGGGTTGTCACCTGCTTTTGCAGATGATAGATGGTAACTGTGTTAAAATCCGCCTTCAGGATGAGATGTTTCCCCACCGTCCAGGGCGGCGCCGTATATTGGTTGCCGTCAAAGATCACGGCAAAATCCTTGTGCACCAGGACAGTTTCCGTTTCCCGGCAATCGGGCAATCCTTCCGGTAATGGCCTGGGGATGACCCCGGCAAACCGATCCTGCGGTTTTTGGCCGGTGGTTTGGTGGATGCGGACATTGGCGACGGTATCGCGCCACTGATTGACCTGGTTTTGCACATCCATCAGATCGGCAAAGGTTCTCGCGGGCCAGAAGTTCTGACGTATATATTGGATACTTCTCTCGATTTTTCCTTTTTCCTGGGGAGACCGGATATTGCAGGCCACCGGGGAGGTCTTGAAGGGCCGCAGAAAATCCAGGAAGGCATCGTTGAACCGGATCACGCGCCCACAGCGTTCCGTGACGGCGGTCAACATATTATCGACGACGATCTCTTCCGGGGACGTGCCGAAAAACAGAAAGGCGTTCAGGAGGCCCTGATGGAGGACCTCCTGTCTCTGGCTGTGGGTAAACTGGACATAAAGCATCCGGCTGTAAGATTCTATCACCGCCAGGGCGTAGAGCTTTCGTTTGGTCGCCCCGTAGGTGAGCATATCGAAGTGTCCCCAGTCAATCTGCATCTGCCGACCCGGGGGCGACTCGAAGCGAATAAATGCCTGTCTGTTTTTCAGGGCCTTCTCCCGTCGTTTCTGAAGATAATCCCGGACAATCGTGATCCGGCCGTCAAACCCCTTTTCTTGAAGTCTCTGAAGCACCACAGGAGCTTGGATAAGGGGGTACTCTTCCAGAAGCGAGTCGATCAGGTCGCGGTAGTTATCCAGCTTGCTACCCTTGGGTTTCTGCGGATTAACGGTAATTTCCGGGGTCGCAAGGTATTTTTTCACGGTGTCCCTGCCGAGCCGCATCTCCTTGGCAATCTGCCTCGCCGAATAACCTGCATTTTTAAGCCGGTGGATATCGAAGACCGTTTTTCTGTCAATCATCGCCGCACCTCCTGCAAGGACTGACGGATCATCCGGGCAACCACGGCCGGGTCTTCATAGGACGTTGATGCCACACAACTCGGCGTAGCGGGAAGATCGAGGACCTGGAAAATCTTCCCATCGAAGCTGATGAGGTCCTTCTTCAACAATCCCTCCCTGGCCTCGATATACTCGTCCAGCGTCAACTGGATCAAAGAACAGATCATGTCATAGCTGTAGTAAGAAAGACCGTATCGGTCGGACACCAGAATCAAAAACAGATACAGCAGGATCTCCTTCTGCTCCAGGGAGGCTAAAAAACCACCTGTGAGAAAACGATGGGGAATATAACTAAATCCGCCGGTAATCTGTCTGATTCTTCCAGGATTGAGGATTCTCTTTTTGATCATGGCCGTCTCCTTTCCAAAATGTACTCAGGATTTTCGGTACGACTATCAGTAAAAGAATCTCCCGTCGATCACGTCCTTCTTTGCAATCAGCGCTATGTGCTTGGAATCCGGTGTAAAATTACTTTTATCGCGTCCATCTTTGCAATCACCGGAACCAACCAGAAAGAGCCCGGAAGCCATGATCCGACTGATGATTTGCCCGATCTTGACGCGTCCATCTTTGCAATCACCAACGCATCCATCTTGACGACACCTCGCGAATGACGACGTTTGTTCCGAACCTTCTGCAAATCCCGGTTGCGCTCCGCCTGTTCAGGATGCGCCGCTCGGTAACGCTTCCAGTAATCGGCGTTCCTGCTCAGCCAATCTGCCTGGCTCTGCTTCTGATTGGCCCGATAAACCGGATCGCTGACCATCTTCCCACGCTGCCAGACCGCCTTCCTGGCCCGCTGGCATGCCTTCTCCCTACAGTAACGCTGACGCTTCTGCCGTGGATCGGGAATGAAATATCCCCCACATTGGCAACACGGTATCTTCTCC
>JAUWQS010000402.1 GCA_030610915.1 Pseudomonadota bacterium
AGTCTCTGACCAGCATAATGTCCCTCCAGCCTCCTACAAAGCACATCCTTGTCTTCTGGGCGATAAAACCCGCGATGACTCCAACAATAAGTGAAATTATAAGAGGGGCATACTGTGCTCCCGGACCCTTCTCGCTGAAGAAGAGAAAGTGGGGCTTGAATATTATCAGGAGAAGGAGGAAAATCATAAAGAGGGGCAGCATCAAGGATGGTATCTTAGAAGTGTTGCCGGCCCGCCCGAGGTTATAACCACCCTTTAAGAACCGGATGCCGACTGCCGCCCCCACAATAACTCCAAGAAGCGCGGTAATACCGTTGAGGTCGCCACCGGCAAGTCTTATCAGCGCCCTGATGGGACAGCCCAGGAAGACCAGTGCCCCAATCATGAAGAAGGCGCCAAGAAAGAAACGTATTATCGGGGACGATCCTTCTCTCGGCCTGAATTCTCTGAAGGCGAAAGCCGAAATAAGAGCGCCGAATACAAAACCCATTATCTCCGGTCGAATATATTGCACTACCCCCGCACGATGCAGTCCGAGTCCGCCTGTGATATCACGGTAAAAGCAGGCAACGCAGATGCCCATATTCGCAGGATTTCCCCACTTCGTGAGCAGGGATGCGAGTATCCCCAAGATTAGACCTCCTAAAATAATCCATGTCTTTTGTGTCCAGAATCTATCTCCCACTGCCATTTCCCCCTTTCCCTTATTTGACGATGTCATGCGACTACCTAAATTCAAGGAATATGTCAAATTCATAATAGTTATAATTCTTCGTTGATTATAATTGAAATTTATGGCAAAGAGTCTTCTCATGAGCTACGATCAATTCAGGAATATCACCTTGCAGCAGATGGAATCTCTTATCCATCTCATCGAGGAAGGGAGCTTCAGCCGCGCTGCCGGGAAGATGTTTCTTACTCAGCCATCCCTTACGAAGCACATCAAAAATCTGGAAGAGTCGGTAAATGCCAGGATTGTCAACAGAGAGAATACCGGAATTTCTCTGACACCTGAAGGAAACATCCTCTATGACTATGCGAGGAGAATCTTGAAATTAAGGGATGAGGCGAGGGAAAAGATTTTAAGGACAAGGGAGAATGAAACCGGAAACATCTTCATCGGCGCCAGCACCATTCCCGCAACATATATCCTGCCCCGCCTTCTGAATGAGTTCAAGAAGCAATTTCCTGATATCCGGGCATATATTCAAACCAGCGATAGTGAAGAGACCCTGCAGATGATCCTGAATAATCAGGCGGAAATCGGTTTCATAGGCAAGAAGACTTATAACAAAAGGCTGAATGTCGAATCCCTCTGGGAAGACAGGCTTGTCCTGGCTGTTCCATCGGATCATACCTGGCACAAGAGGGAATATGTGACACTCGATGACGTCTCAAAGGAGCCATTTATCATCCGGGAGCAGGGCTCTGCGACCAGGGAGATCCTTGAAGAATACCTGCGTAAAAACACCGGCTTGAGCCTTTCAAGATTCAATGTTATATGTGAGATGGGAAGTTCTGAGGCGGTCAAAGAGGCGATCATGGCCGGTCTCGGTGTCTCCATTCTGTCGGTTCATGCTGTCGGGCGTGAATTGAAACGGGAGACGCTTGCTGAGGTAACGATTGCCGATTGCGATATTTCGAGACATTTTTATCTGATTTATAGAAAGCAATTTAGTTTAATGCATTATCACAGGCTGTTTCTGGAATTTGTGAAGAAATACGTCGTTCACCGCTGAGGCCGCAGAGAACGCAGAGATTTTCTATAAAAAACAAAAAGGGCTCTGTGATCTCTGTGGTGAAATAATTCAAGATTTGACAGTCTCGTAAAAAGCTCCACTATACCGACACGTCGGTATTATAATGGAAAGTAACTTAAATCTGACAGCCTCGTAAAAAGTCAAAATACGCACAATTTTGTCATTCCCGTGAAAACGGGAATCCAGTCTTTTCAGGTACTTAGCCTTCTATGGATTCCCGCCTACGCGGGAATGACAGACTTTTTACGAGTTCATCAAATTTGGTTGCATTCATTTCCTTATAGACAGGCGAGGACGCCTGTCCTACTATCCCCTGGGTGCGAGGACGCTTGTCCTACCCCCGTAGCAGGTCGGGCGTCTCGCCCGACGGAGTCACTTTTTGAGTGCAATTTCGCGTAAGTTACTTGGAAGTTTACGCAGTGTCATTCTGAGTAGCCCTTCGCCCATGTCATTCTGAGGAGCGAAGCGACGAAGAATCTGGGGCTCAGGATAAACTCCGCGATGAAGAATCTCAATGATATCAGATTGTTCGCTATCCCCTTCGTTATACTCAGGGCTTCGGCTCACCAGACGCTGTCCTGAGCGAAGTGAAGGAATGACAAAAGAGTGTTTTTCAGACTTCAAACTCGAAATTTTCATATAAGGGTCTGTCAGGGAATAGGTGTTACGGTTGGGCGCTCAGATTTAGGTTAGATTTAGTCGATACGATTGAGCAAAAGCAGAGGAATAGTTGTGCTATTTCGAGGATTTTGCGATTGAGGATCGGCTAAAGATGGCCTGAAG
>JAUWQS010000075.1 GCA_030610915.1 Pseudomonadota bacterium
GGTTTTTTCTTGAAAGACGGCAGAGTGCTGATCACAGATCCCAATTCCTCATCCGGCATGGCGCCCTCATCTTTCTTTTTTGAGCAGGCAGCCTGCGCCGGTATGCTTCCCTCCATGGTTATATCCAGATTAATCGAAATCTCCCTCAAAATTCATCGAGAAAAGAAAGGGCCGCTATAGTTCTTTTTTGGTAACTACTCAGCCACAGATTCACGCAGATGAACACAGATAGGTTTAAATACAAAAAAATCACGCCTGCCTGTGCGTTGCACCTGTCTCCGTGCGGACACGCACAGGCAACGCACAGGCAGGCGACGCTCGCGGCGCAGGTAGGTCGAACCCGCAAGATGAAAGGTCATCGGGGCATTGGGTCGGATGAATCCGACCCCTACAACATTTCGTCATTCCCGCCCCCCGCCTTCGTGGGGGTAAACTCTGGAGGAAATCTGTGACCAGTTACCACTATTTATTGAGCTATTACCGTAATTCTTCCATCGGAGCTTCTCTTATTTTGCCGATGTCCCCGAAATGGTTAAGAAGGACCTTCTTTCTGATCTCACCGATCCCCGGTATGCCGTCCAGGAGGGAATGATAGTCCTCCTTTTCCTTCAATTTCCGGTGATATGAGATCGCAAACCGGTGGGCATTATCCCTCACTCTCTGGAGCAAAAACAGGGCATTGGAATATCTCGTATCCGATTTTATTATAATGCCGACGTCTCGGTATAGTGGAGCTTTTTACGAGATCATCAAATGTTACCCTACTCCAAAACAGCCTTGACTAATTTGGAGTTTTGGTTAATATGGTCATATGCGTTATATCACTCCCTGTGTTCTCGAAGATTTAAACAAGAAAATGGTTTTTGTGGGCGGACCCCGGCAAGTTGGGAAAACCACGCTTGCCAAGGCTGTTCTTTCAGAGAACTTTCCGGCAGGACGCTACCTGAACTGGGATTATGATGATGACCGGCAGGATATCCTGCAAAAAAGATGGAGCTCCGATAATAACCTGCTTGTGTTTGATGAGCTGCATAAATTCCCTCGCTGGAAGGCCTGGATTAAGGGGATTTACGATGTATCGCATGAAAAGCACTCTTTTTTGATAACCGGTTCTGCCCGTCTTGACGTTTACCGGCGCGGCGGCGACTCCTTAATGGGGCGATATCATTACTGGCGTCTGCACCCCTTTACGCTTGATGAGATTCCAGATGGGATCACTCCTGATGATGCATTTAAGAGGCTTATGACCGTTGGCGGGTTTCCGGAACCTTTTTTGGATGGGGATGAACGTAATGCCCGCCGGTGGCGGCGTGAGCGGTTTGACAGGGTTCTCCGTGAAGATGTGCGTGATCTGGAATCGATTCGGAACATACAATTGCTCAGCATGTTTCTGGATATGCTTCGATACCGTGTGGGAGGGCTTATTACAATATCCAACATGGCTTCCGACCTGCAGGTATCTCCTAAAACCGCAAAGACATGGCTTGAGGTTCTGGAGAGAATGTATCTTGTATTCAGCGTTCGCCCCTATACAAAATCATTGCCAAGGGCGGTGTTAAAGCCTCCCAAAGTATATTTTTTTGATAATGGCGATACATTAGGAGATGAGGGCGCTCGATTTGAAAATCTTGTGGCCGCATCGCTTCTTAAACGGCTGCACTTTCTTGAGGATCGTGACGGGTATCGTTATGAACTGCGCTACATTCGGGACAAGGAAGGACGTGAGGTTGATTTTGCCGTCATAAAGGAGGGACGGCTGGAGGAGTTGATCGAGGCAAAATATTCTGACGATAAAATTTCGAAACATCTTCTCTATTATGCCGAGCGTCTTAAGCCGGATAAAGTCACCCAAATTGTTGCAAAGATAAGAAGGCCTTATGATAAAGGAAAAATCAAGGTCATCGATCCGATTACCTATTTTCGGAGTAACCACTCAGCCACAGATTCACACAGATGAACACAGATAGGTTTAAATACAACGAAATCAAAGATAAAGTAGTAGAGGTGTAACTTCTCAATAAGTTCAGGTAAATCATACTCGTAACTTACTGTCTTTACAACTTTAAGATATTTGTGGGTAAAAGGCGGAAGTAGCCACCAAGATACAAAGGTCGGTTCAATTGGCGGGCGGGTGGCATGGACAAACTTGTTTGTCCGTGCGTAACTACTCAGGCTGTGAGCGCCCCGCAGGAAATGCCCTTTTTCTGGTTCCCACATGAAGGAATCTGATTAGTGAAGAAATTATTAGAACAGTATCTAAAGAATCTCACAAATACTTCTCAGCGTGGCGATGCCAGAGAAGAAAGTTATTACAAACATCTCGATACCTTAATTAAACAATATGCAGAAATTCAAAACATAAAAAATGTAGATGTAACCATTCTTCCCAAAAAAACCGAGGCCGGAAACCCCGACTTTCGCATCTGGGACGGTAAAAACCATATTACCGGATACATTGAAGCCAAAGATCCTTCCGTGACCAATCTTGATTATATTGAAGGTACTGAACAATTAGAGCGTTACTGCTCTACTTTTCCCAATGTAATCCTGACCAATTTTTACGAATTCCGGCTATACAGGGATGACCAGCGTATCGCACAGGCAATGATCGGACGCCCTATAATTGCTAAAAGATTACAAATAGCGCCACCAGTAGAAAATATTGATAAATTCAAAGCATTATTCGAGATATTCTTTTCTTTTTCTCTGCCAAAAGTTCAAACAGCACGTTCTCTGGCTATTGAACTGGCAAAACGCACCCGTTTTTTGCGCGACGAAGTTATTGCCGTGGAAATGGAAGAAAACGGCAGCAAAGGTCATAAACAAATCATCGGTTTTTTTGAAGCCTTTAAAAAATATCTAATCGGAACATTAACCAAAAAACAATTCGCTGATCTTTACGCTCAAACAATTACCTACGGTCTTTTTGCCGCCCGAACCAGAGCCGACGGTGAATTTAACCGCAGATTGGCTTTTGATTATATTCCGCATACTATCGGCATCCTTCGTGATGTATTCCGGTTTATCTCTCTGGAAGATCCGCCGAAATCATTACAAATTATTGTCGAAGATATTGCCGAAATATTACACGTTGCCGAGGTCAATAAAATACTTCATGAATATTACAGAACAGGAAAAGGCAGAGACCCCATCATTCATTTTTATGAGACTTTTCTGACAACATACGATCCCGAAATCCGTCAACACCGCGGCGTTTATTACACCCCGGAAGCAGTGGTCGGTTATATCGTCCGTTCAATTCATGCAATCCTGAAGACTCATTTTGGTCTGGCGGATGGTCTTGCCTGCGAAGATGTAAAACTGCTCGATCCGGCAGGCGGCACTTTGACATTTCCCGCTGAAGCTATCCGTTTGGCAGCCGATGAATTTAAAGAAAAATACGGCGAAGGTGGCCTGCACCGCTGGATCAAAAAACATATTCTTGCCGACTTTTACGCCTTTGAACTCATGATGGCGCCTTATGCCATTGGTCATTTGAAGATGGGATTTATTTTTGATGAACTGGGCTACAAGATGACCGATGACGAACGCTTTAAACTTTACCTGACCAATACGCTGGAAATGGAAGAAATCAAGCAGATTGCCATTCCGGGATTGAGTTCATTAAGCGAAGAATCGCATCTGGCAGGAAAAGTAAAAAAAGAACAGCCGGTGCTGGTGGTTCTCGGCAATCCGCCTTACAGCGGCATTTCCGCCAATATTAATAAATGGACAGAACGATTATTAAAAGAAGATATTGACGGCACACAAAGTTATTATAAGGTGGATGGCCAACCACTTGGCGAGAAAAAACTATGGTTACAGGATGATTATGTAAAATTTCTGCGTTTTGCCCAGTGGAAAATCCAGACATCCGGTTACGGCATTGTGGGCATGATTACCAATCACGGTTATCTTGATAATCCTACCTTTCGCGGCATGCGCCAGAGTCTGATGAAAACCTTTGATGAGATTTACATTCTTGATCTGCACGGCAACAGCCTGAAAAAAGAAACCACGCCCGCAGGAGGAAAGGATGAAAATGTGTTTGATATTCGCCAGGGTGTTGCCATCGCTCTGTTTATCAAAAACAAAAAAGCCAAAGAATCGAAAGTATTTCATCTGGATAAATACGGATTAAGAGAAGAAAAATACGAATGGCTTGACAAGAACGAGTTTAATGAAAAAAACTATCTTGAGATTAAGCCTGTTTCACCTTGGTATTTCTTCATTCCCAGAAATACTTCACATATTCAGCAGTATTTGAAGTGGAAAAAGATTACAGAAATTTTTCCAGTAAATAATGTTGGAATAGTTACCGCAAGAGACAAATTCTCGATTGACTTTGACAAAAATATTTTAAGAAACAGAATTCGTCAATTTCGAGACTTAAAAGTAGATAATGTTCTAATAAAAGAAGGATTTAAACTTAAAGACACATCAACTTTTAAACTCGATAAATTCAGGAAAGAGTTAGCAAAAGATGACGATTGGCAGAATTATTTTAAGTTAATTACCTATCGCCCTTTTGATATAAGGCATATCTATTATTCTAAATGGGTTATTGAGCGACCTATTTATAATACCATGCGCCACATGCTGGAAGAAAATATTGGTATTGTCGCTCGAAGACAACAATTGCCGGATAGGGCGTGCAACTATTTTTATATCAGTGAAAATCTTATATCAGATGGCTTAATTCGATCAGACAATAAAGGATCGGAATCTTTGTTTCCTTTATACACTTATCCTGATGAAAATAACAAAGACCTTTTCAACCAACATCAAACCGAAAAAGAGCCGAATATCCCCCCAGCCCTGTTTGACAAATTATCATCCCACTATGGGCGGAAACCCACACCGGAAGATATCCTCTATTACATCTATGGCGTATTTTACAGCAATATTTACCGCGAAACATACGCCGAATTTTTAAAGATTGATTTTCCACGTGTGCCTTTTACCGCCGATTATAACCTGTTCAAGAAAATGGGCAAATTCGGCAAAGAACTGGCCGACCTGCACTTGCTCAAAAGTTCGGCGCTCGATCCACCCGTTGCCAAATGTCATGGCAGCGGCGATAATGACAGTATTGAAAAGATAAACTACAAGGAAGACGAAAAACGCATTTATATCAATAAAGATAAATACTTTGAAGGCATCACGCCGGAAGTCTGGAATTACCACATCGGCGGCTACCAGGTTTTACATAAATATCTGAAAGACCGAAAAGGCAGAATAATGGACGATGCGCCGCGCTATTGCCGGATTGTAACAGCCTTGAGCAAGACCCTAAAAATTCAAGAAAGAATAGATGAAATTTATCCGGAAGCAGAAAAGAAACTTGTTAAATGTTGAAAAAAGAAAGCGTGAGCGTGGAAGTAAGTCTGCCGTTGACTCTTGTACTCTATTATTAAATCACGCTATATCCAGCCCCAGTACGATCTTCTTGACCTACAGGGCAAGCACGTTTTCAGCTACACCGGCAAAGGTAACGCCTTTGGATAAATCGGTATTTACCGGATTTGTCAATGCCGCCATTTTCGGTAAATGGTCACGGATCGTCTCCCTGGTTTGTCCCAATCTCTTAGCAATCCTGTCCTGCGGGATGCCAAGGCGATTCATGGGAAATATTTTGATGTCCAAATGGCTATTGTAGCCCCTTAATTGTAAAGTCCTCGCAAAAATGGCTTCGGCGTGAGACTTCGGCGTGAGCTCAGTCGAACGCTCAGTCGAACCGTCCATGCCACCCGCGCCCCAGACTTTAAGATTTCCTACCGGATCTGTTGAAATCCGCTGACCATAAATTGCGCGGCAATTACCGCAAGAAGTAGTCCCATGAGCCGGGTAGTTACTCGAATACCGCCCACACCCATGGCCCGACGAATCCTCTCACCGAAGTAAAAGATACAGTAAACGATAAGACAGGCGATTATAATAGCCATTAATAGAAAGACTGTGCTCAGATGATTGTCCGGGGCTTTGCCGCCATACCAACACAGCGGTGATGGCGCCGGGCCCCGCTATTAAAGGAGTTGCCAGGGGCACCAGAGCCACATTCTCCTTTGTGACACCCTCCTCTTCCTCTTCGACGGTTGTCTTCATTCCGCCGGGAATCAAACGGAGCATCTGCAACGCGTAAAGAAAAAAGATAAAACCCCCTGCCAGTTGAAAAGCAGGAAGACCAATTCCGAAAAAGCGCAATACAAAATCGCCCGTAAATCCAAAGAATATAAGAATTATACAGGCCGCTATTGAAGTAATGGCCGCTATTCTTCGTTGTTCTGCGGGGGTGTTTTGTTCTGTAAAGAGAATAAAAAAAGGGAGATTGCCAAGGGGATCCATGATTATCACGAGCGGCACCAGAATCGTCATGAAAAGTTTTAATGTTTCCATTTAGTCCCTTAATTGTGAAGTTCGTGCAAAAATAGCAAAAGAATTTAGCTGTAAACAGTTCTGAGCTTTGCCAGTTCAGGGATTACGAACAGTTTTGCGAGAATTTGCAAGATTTGAGTTCTCGGATAGCCTCCTATTTATCATTACACTAAGAATCGTCGTTTAAGACCAAAGATTATCTTATTGAAATCTTCACCTTTATTCTTGATATCTGTTAGTACCTGCTCCATCTTTTTATGCTGCAAATTATTGGAAAGGTCATTTAATCCGGTATAGTATCCCATCCTCCTTCCTAATTGGAAATTCCGTCTTTCTTCGATGGGCAAAGCGAGGTACCTGTCTATAACCCCAAGCATCTTTTCCTTTCCCTTAGGGAGTTGCCCCTCAACATCCTGGAGGAGGTTTTCAATATGATCACTCGCCAGATAGCTTGTAACCTCTAATCCACAAACAAGCTCTCTTATCTCTTCGATGACCTCATCATCTGTCTGTAATTCAAATTCGCCATTCCTGAGCTTGTTATATAAAGGAATATCTTCCCGCATGGAGAGGCTCCGAAGCCGGATAAAATCAGGATTTATCGCATTTAAAACTCTGGATGTCCGGCGGGCATGTTCACCCGACCATCGCTTGCCGCCAAGACCCGGCATTATATATTCACAAAGAGAAATGCCCGATTCAACCACCTTCTTCCCACTTTCGATATGTTCCGCGGCGGTGACACCTTTTTGCACAAAATTGAGCACTTCGTCACAGCCGCTCTCAAGTCCTACGTGTAATCTGGAAAGGCCTGCATCATGAAGCTCTTTTAATTCCTCCAACGTCTTTCCGGCGGCGGTTTTGGATCTGGAGTAAGAAGTAATTCTGGCCAGGTCAGGAAATGTTTCACATAAGAATTTCAACACATCCACCAACTGC
>JAUWQS010000261.1 GCA_030610915.1 Pseudomonadota bacterium
GGGCCCTAACTCCTCAAGAGCCATACGCACCCGCTCAGCTCTGGTCAAGGCCTCCACCTGTTCCCTGCGTTTCCTGGAAACCATCTGCATGCCGATTTCAAGATACCGGCCTACCTTGAGCCTGTCCACCAGATCGCCGAAACCATACTTGAACAAGACTGTAAGTATCCGGCGGTATCTGTTTGCATGCCGGTAAGTGCGCGAAACAATACCTATCTTGCGAATAAACATCGAATATTCCTTTCATGGTTCACGGTTTCTTAAACTCCTGTTCAAGTATCCCCTAAGAAAGAAAGACATGCAACTATTTTCTAAAGTAGAAAGGGGTCGTGAATGTGAGACGTTTGGGGCTGCTCCCCCGAAATTCAATTATGATTTTTCCGGCAAAGCCTGCAAAAAGAAGGCATAATTCAACGAATTGGTCCTGCAAAAGGTGGACACTGGAAAATACAAAGATGAACATCGAATGAAAAAGGTCTCACGCAAAGGCGCAAAGGCGCAGGAAGAAAAGAAATTAAAGTATCGAATACCCCGAACATCCAACGGCTATACTGTAGTCGGCCAGAATTTGAGCTTTTCTGTCATATTTTTTCACTACAAAACACACAAAAAGTAACTACTCACGTAGTCAGGCTGAAGCTGTTTAGGCTGAAGGTACCGGAAAAACACGACTGCCGCACTTTGGCGGAGAAACAGCATATTTTTGCATCAAACATATCTTCAAAGTGTGCTGTATTCCCGCTTTTCCTAACAGTCTTCAGCCTTCAGCCTATCCACCTGAGTAGTTACACTCCGACTTTCATGCCTTCTAAGGGTAAAACTTTTCTTAGTAGAGTATACATGAATCCCACGTAGCGGAGACCTTCAGGTCTCCATTCTCTTCTACTGTAAGGTTAAAGCCTTCCGCTATGTGCTACGTGCCGATGCATGTGGAAGGCTAAAGCCTTCCGCTACACATACCGTGCAATTTTGACCGGCTCAAAAAGTGTAAGCTATGGCCGTGTTGAGTATACCTCTATCTCTTCATCTTTCCCCATTCAACATTCGATGTTGGATGTTCATCTGATCCCCTCCCGTGAAAATCACATATAAAAGGTGAAAATCACCGCCATTCCCCATCGCAAAGACAGATTAAAATTCTGTCGAGCGGGAATCCTCCCCGCTAAGAACTTGACAATTAAAGACATTATCGATAGAGCGGATATCCGGCGTCTTGAAAAATAATCTGGCATGTGAATTGCTTACTGTAAAGGCAACAGGAGACAACATGTTTGATAAAAATAAAAAAAGAGAAAGGAGGCAATTCAAAACCGGTGGCATGGACAAACTGCTCAGGTTCAAAGGGTTCACGGTTAAACCGATGAAAGAAGGGGGTGGCATGGACAAACTTGTTTGTCCGTGCGTAACTACTCAGACTGTAAACTATTAGACTGAAGGCTGATAGGCGCTAACAGCCTTCAGCCTGAACAACAGGTGAAAAAGACACGGACAAATGAATTTGTCCATGCCACCCTTTCACCAAACAAATTAAAGGACAGGAGGTTACATCATGTTGGTGAAGATGAACAAGATGAAGAATCAGAAGGGTTTTACACTGATCGAGCTGATGATCGTTGTGGCGATCATCGGAATCCTGGCCGCGATTGCGATACCGCAGTTTGCCGCGTACAGGGAGAGGGCATATATCGCCGCAATGAAGGGGGATGTAAACAGCGTCAGGACTGCAGAAGAGGCGTACTTTGTGGACTGTGATCACTATGTTGCAGCGAGCGTTACAGAAGGAGCCGGCCAGAACCTCAGCGATTATGGTGTCAAAGGCGCTTCCAAGGGCGTTACAGTAACGGCAACAGCGCCAGCTGGTACACCCCCGTCCTTTACAGTATCGGCTGCAAATACTGATCAGACGGCCAAAACAGTTACGTATGACAGCACGACCGGCCAAACTACAGTGCAATAACTGGGAGTAATGGGGTCAAATCTTTATTCTTGACAACCTTACCTACCACAGCAATTGCTTTACGGGAAAGGGGGCTTAATCGCCCCCTTTTTCTGTCTGTCTGTTATTCCCATGAAGCTTGTACTCAACCCTGACAAGATATAACTTGACTTCATTATTCTTCTGCCGCATACTTTTTTATTCGTTGCATAACAGCATAAAGTCAAAATAAGGGACAAAGTGAGCATCAGCAGCATCATTAGCGCGATTCAAAATAATCGGGTGCGTATTACCGACCATGCTGATGAAGAAGCGCAAGCCGATCAATTGTCCTTTGATGAAGTGTATTTTTCTGTTCTTCATGGAGAAATTATAGAAGATTACCCGATAGATAAGCCATATCCCAGTTGCCTGATTTACGGCCAGACGTTCAGTGGTGATCCTGTTCATAGTGTGTGGGCAGTCATAATCACGGTCTACCGCCCGGATCGCGAACGCTGGATTGATTGGCGGGAGAGGAGGAAATAAACATGATGCCGTTTGAAAAGTGTCCGGTTTGCGGTGGTGAACTGAAAGAGAAACAAGTAGAGAAACTATTGCGCGGCGGCAGACATACGGCGGTACTGCAAGTTCATGCCGAAGTTTGCCGGCATTGTGGGGAACGATTATACGCTGAAGATACAGTGAGGTATTTTGAGAAAATCAGAGGTAAGTTAGATCGGCAAGAACTTTCAGATTTTCAGCCTTTAGGGCAATCATTTTCAATAGTAATGGGGTCAGGGCTACACACTTGACAGACCCAATCCCCGCAGTTCGCCTAAAAGAAGAAGGGGGCTTATAATCGCCCCCTTTTTTCTGTCTGTCTGTTATTCCCATGAAGCTTGTCCTCGACTCCCATTCAAAATTCGATGTTGGACGTTCGATGTTCATTTCCGAGCCCCGATAAATGTATTGACATAAGGCATACATTTTTATAGCATATCGATTATGAGAATTTTCAACTGGAATAGTGAAAAAAACGAAAGGTTGAAGCGTGAAAGAGGCGTATCGTTTGAAGAAGTAATCTTTTGTATAGAAAAAGGACCTTTGCTGGATGTGCTGGAACATCCCGGGCGGGAATTGGGGTCAAATCTTTATTCTTGACAACCTTACCCACCACAGCAATTGCTTTACAAGAAAAGGGGCTTAATCGCCCCCTTTATTTTAAGGCTCACCCAAAATCGCCAAGGGTTTCACTTTTTGTCCTTTGCGATCTTTGCGGCTTTGCGTGAGAATAAAGGGAGGTGACAAAGCGGCTTTTAGTAGCTCCATTTCAGACGGCCGCTCTCTGTTTCAGATCGCCCACATCCTCCTCCAGACTCACTACCCTCCTGTCCAACTGCTGGTATTCATCCCTCCTGACAATAACCTCATAAAGACGGTCCATCCTGGCGTTTATCTTGTCTATTTTACCGCCAAGCTCCTCCCTTACAGAATCGATCCTCTGAGTGAGTTTCTCCCTCACGGAATCGATCCTTTTATTGGTTTCATCGATCCTCTTATTGGTCTCATCGATGCGCCTGCTCTGGTCTGCAAGGTGAAGGTTGATGTCATCCAATCTCTTGTTTGTCAGATCCAATCTGACCTTTATCTCACTATTTCCTTCCCTTATCTTGTCTAAATCAGGAACAATCAGTTCTTTAAGC
>JAUWQS010000265.1 GCA_030610915.1 Pseudomonadota bacterium
TGTACGGGGATATCTGAGCGGTTCAGGATGGGAAGACTATTGCCGTAATAAAACCGTTTCAGGGATAAGGCTTCCGACCGGCCTGAAAGAATCATCCCGGCTTTCCGAGCCGATCTTTACCCCCTCTACCAAGGCACAGGAAGGTGATCACGATACTCCTATCACCAGAGAGGATATGGAAGATATAATAGGTTGTGACCTTACCTCAAGGATAATCGAAATCTGTTTTGATATTTATGACAGGGCATTAAAGATTGCCGGGAAAGGAGGTATAATCATTGCCGATACAAAGATGGAATTCGGGATAGTTGAAGATAGACTGATACTTATTGATGAACTTCTTACGCCTGATTCCTCAAGGTTTTGGCCCAAGGACGATTACGAGGAAGGAAGACCTCAAAAAAGCTTTGATAAACAGTTCTTAAGAGATTATCTCATCTCCGTCAAATGGGACAAAACTCCCCCCGCCCCAAGGCTTCCCGCAGGTATTATCAAAAAGACCAGAGAGAGGTATGAGGAAGCCCTGAGACGTTTTATCTCCTAAAATTTCCTCCAAATCTTGACACAGCCACAGATGGTTACTATCTTTAATGAGATAAAGGTATCGCTCATTAAGTTATAAGAAACCTCTGATACTCTCGTAAAAAGTCTGTCATTCCCGCCCCCGCCTTCGCGGTGGGTAAACTCCGGCGGGAATCCACGGATAGCTAACCACTTGAAAAGATTGGACCCCCGATCAAGTCGGGAATGACAAAATGGTGCATATTTTGACTTTCAAGTAACTTAAATCTGCAAATGCGTTGTAAGTAGTTCATGTTCTTTAACATTTACCAAAAGGCATAGTTTTACTAAAAGCGTAAGTTACTTCCTATTATAATGCCGGCGTGCCTGCCTGTGCGTACCCGCACGCAGACAGGTCGGCATAGCGGAGCTTTTCACGAGTGCATCAATCTTAAGAAGGGAACCGGCAGACTGAATGACAAAAAGAGATTACTATGAAATTCTTGGCCTGGACAGAGAAGCCTCAGAAAACGAAATAAAAAAAAACTATAGAAAATTGGCCATGAAATATCACCCGGATAAAAACCAGGGGGATAAGAAGGCTGAAGAAAAATTCAAGGAAGCATCCGAGGCTTATGAGGTACTGCGTGATCCGGAAAAGAGAGAGATTTATAACAGATATGGTCACGAAGGCCTGAAGGGGACCGGTTTCAGAGGATTTTCAGGATTTGAAGATATATTTTCAAGTTTTGGTGACATATTTGAGGACGTTTTCGGGTTTGGCACAGGGAGGAGGAGATCCAGAACAGCCGCTCAACAGGGCGCCGATCTTCGCTATGATATGTCAGTCTCATTTATGGACGCGGCCTTCGGCAAATCCACCGAGATAGAGATTGAAAAATTTGTAAAATGCTGGGAATGCGATGGCACAGGCGCCACACCAGGAACCGTTTCGGAAATCTGCCCCCGGTGCGGAGGAAGAGGTCAGGTTATGCAGACCAGAGGGTTTTTCAATATAAGTACCACCTGTCCCCAATGTCGTGGTGAAGGGAGAATAATAAAGAATCCCTGCCATGTATGTCAGGGGACAGGCAGCGCAAAGACGGTAAAGACTGTTCATCTAAAGATACCCCCCGGGGTGAACACGGGCTCTCGGCTGAGACTCAGCGGAGAAGGAGAAGAGGGGAAATTTGGCGGACCGAATGGTGATCTCTATGTCTTTATTTATGTGGAACCAGATGAATTTTTTAAAAGGGAAGATGACGACATACTCTGCGAGATTTCCATCTCCATTACCCAGGCAGCACTGGGAGCAAGTATAGAGGTGCCGACCATCGAAGGCGCTGAAAAGGTAAAGATATCGAAAGGAACCCAGAATGGAAAGCTTTTTCGCCTGAAAGGGAAAGGCGTTCCCCACCTGAGAGGTTTTGGAAGAGGAGACCAAATCGTTCAGGTGTTGGTTAAGATACCGACCAACCTGAACAAAAAACAGGAGAAGCTCCTCAAAGAATTTGCCGGACTGGCGGGAGAGTAATACTGAATGGCGGCCGGTCATCAGTCAAAAGAAAGACAAACAACGGAGAGAGGGGCGATGTATTTGTCAAACATTTTAAATCCCCAGTGGAGGTGGGGGCCGGTAACCCTGCCGGTTGATCCCGTATAACCGATAATCTCCCCCTTATCTATCGACTCTCCCTCTTCGGCGCAGACCTTTGACAGATGACAGTAAATGGAAAAGAGACCGATTCCATGGTTTATTATAATCGTATTACCGGAATAATAAAGATCACGAGCCAGCGCCACTTTTCCTGAATTTGAAGCCCTTACAGGAGTTCCGGCCGGAGAGAGAATATCAATGCCCCTGTGACGGGAGAGGAAACCATCATTGAATATCCTTCTTTCTCCAAAATTCCTTTTAATCCTATCCTTCACCGGCATGATAAATTTACCATGTCCCAACCAGTGGGAGGCAGGCTCACTGTAGACAGCCATAGTGAGTTCCACCTCTTTCAATATCCTTTCGTGCTCTTCAGGAGAGGGGGATGTGAACCTCCGATCAACATTAAGCTTTTTAAAATGAAACTTCCCCTTTGAAATGGGAACCTTGAAAGAAAAGCTTTTCCTTTGGCCATCCGCGAACTCAATCCGGACATTGAGATCGTGAATGCCGGGTTTGATATCCAGTCCCAATCCTATAAGAAAAAAGAATGTCGACGGTTCACCGCTCGACACAAACATATAATCTTTCCCTTCGAAATGTGCCTTTGCACAGGAGAACTCTGGAGAATGTAAAGATATCTTTATGAGTTCTCCCTGGGAGAGCCTGCGATACTCAGATTTAACGGTTATCTGTCCATGATCAGTATCAATACTGGCCTGAAACGGGTAAATATAATCAGGAAAGAAAAGGAATATAAGGCTGACTATTATGAGTATCTTTTTCATCTTATGGGCGACATCCTACTCAAGTTAAATATGGACAATTGGAGAGACATAAATTATAAAATTTCGCTATTGGAAGTGACAAACACATCAAGAGGGTATAGTCCCAACCCGGAACCAGGGCTAAAGGCTAAAGGAAAAACAACCTGATAGCGTTCGACTGAGCTCACGCCGAAGGCCTACAGCCTAAATAACCTGGTGAAATTGTTTGTAATTTTTTCCAACTCGACCACTTAACCACTCGACTATTTAACGATGTCTGTATAACAGGCTTTTACGAAACTGTCAGGTTTTATTTGTCAGAAGCTTTAATGAGAGAATAAATGAATAGACCAAGAGAACTCTGGATGACCAGGATCGGGTTTGTCTTTGCTGCGGCAGGATCTGCAATCGGGTTAGGCAACCTGTGGAGATTTCCCTATATCGCGGGAACGTATGGAGGGGGAGCTTTTGTCCTGATCTATTTATTAGCGGTAATAGCAATAGGGTTGCCGATTATGGTTGCCGAGCTCCTTATCGGGCGCAGTGCTCAGTTGAGTCCGGTGGGGGCATTCACCAGGCTGGGAAAGAACAAATGGTGGAAGCTGGTAGGGTGGTTGGGTGTGGCCAGCGGTTTTGTCATTTTGTCCTATTACTGCGTAGTAGG
>JAUWQS010000506.1 GCA_030610915.1 Pseudomonadota bacterium
GCGAAGCGAATCCACCGAAAGCCTTTTGTGGCTATGCCAGCACAGCGAAGAACGATTGGCAGGGATGAAACGATTTGACAGTATCAAAGCATGAAGGCCGAATTTCCAATTTCTAATTTCTAATTTCCGTGAACGCTTACCATGAGACTAACAACCTTCAGCCTATCCACCTGCATAGTCACGTGATTTCTTTGTATTTAAACCTAAGCTGCGTTCATCTGTGTGAATCTGCGGCTGAGTAGTTAACACGGATCAACCAATCCTTTAAAGAGAATATTCAGGATGACATCCGGGTCCACCGGATAGAGGTGCCGCTCAGGCAATTCAAGCCAGAGAAAAAGAAAAGCATTGCAAAGACTGTCAAGGGCAACGGCCAGATGGTACGGCTCGGCAATCTTCTGAAACAGTTTCTTTTTCATCCCGCTTTCAAAGACCGAGGCAAGGGTATGCAGAAACCGGCAATATCGTTCCCGAATCTTGCTATCGAGGCCTGCCTTGATATTAAAGCTCGCTCCCCGGGTTTCAGCAAAATAGAGGCGAATGGTGAAGACGTTGTCCATAAAGACTCTGCCTTTGGCCTTCACGTAATTTCGCAGTTTTTCAATCTCGTCATCCGCCTCTTCTATGGCCTTCGTGAGGGCCTCATGGAACCTGTCGGACTGCTCAAGAATAAGGGATTTGTAGATGTCCTCCTTGTTTTGAAAGAATTTGTAGAGTGTTCCGACGGCAAATTCAGCCTTCTCGGCGATCTCGTGCATGGAAACATTGTGGTATCCCTTCTCCGAGAAAAGCTCGATGGCGGCGGCAAGCATCTCTTGACGTTGCCTGAGTTTCTCTCTTTCCCGACGTGAGAGGTTCTCTCCTTGCATTATTCGGTTTCCTCAAGATTGACAGTATAGTAAAAAGCTCCACTATACCCACAGGTTGGCATCATAATGGAAAGTAACTTAAATTTGGTTGCACTCATTTTCCTTATAGACACGCCTGTCCTACTACACCCTGGGTGCGAGGATGCCTGTCCTACCCCGTAGTAGGTCGGGCGTCTCGCCCGACGGAGTAACTTTTTGAGTGCGATTTCGCGTAACTTACCTGGAAGTCGGGAAAATACTCTTTTGTCACTCCTTCACTTCGCTCAGGGCAGCGTCTGGTGAGCCGAAGCCCTGAGTATAACAAAGGGAATAGCGAACAATCTGATATCATTAAGATTCTTCGTCGCGGAGTTTATCCTGAGCCCCAGATTCTTCGTCGCTTCGCTCCTCAGAATGACATGGGCGAAGGGCTCCTCAGAATGACACTGCGTCGATTTCTTACGAGTTCATCAAGGGTTGGGGTTGCCAATCTTTATGAATCTGACGTCACGTTATATAAAACGACGCGAAATTCACCTTATGCAACACGGTGTTCTGTTGTCAAGCTGAAATTTAAAAAATCTCTGAGATTTTTCCTGGATACAGAGTTTTGGATAGGTTTGAGATCGGTAAGTAAACAAATCGTCTTATTGAGATGATACATTCTAACCATCACACAACGCGATCGTAATCCGTCCAGACCACTGGAAGCGTTTCACGTGAAACCTTTAGTCCTCAGATTTCGCAGATTACCCCGGTACCATCTACAGAGCTACCCCGGTTAAATAGGCTTCGCATTCCACAGGGCAGGCGTAGCATATAACTATCCCCAA
>JAUWQS010000432.1 GCA_030610915.1 Pseudomonadota bacterium
CGAGATATTTGTCCCTGATGGAGAAAAACTTGCAAAAAAAACTCTGAATCCAAGGCTCGGCATCAAAGGGGGCATTTCCATACTGGGCACAACAGGAATTGTCCATCCTATGTCACACGATGCCTACAGGACATCCATCACCCTCGCTATAAATGTGGCAAAGGCCATGGAACAAAAGGCACTTATCTTCAGCACAGGTCGCAGAAGCGAAAGATTTGCCATGTCATACCGGCAGGATATTCGTAGCGAGGCCTTCATCCAGATCGGGGATTATTTCAAATTCTCACTCGATGAGGCGGCCGGGAAACACTTTTTTGACAGTGTAAGTGTGGCGGTTTTTTTCGCCAAGGCTCTGAAGATGGCCTGTGGTATTCCCCAGACACATGCGTCCAAGTCAGCCGTGGATATGAATGAGCTGTCCTCATGGACTTACGAAACTACAAATAACAGAGAACTTAGTAACAAAGTCAGGAATTCAAATACGGCGCGTGAGGCGCTTGAATGGATCAAGAAAAAAGATATGCGGGTAGTTCACCTCGTTGGCCGGAAGATGATCAAATCGGCATGCCGGTTTTCAGAAGATTCTATGAAGATTCATGGTATTATATTTGATTTTGACGGGGGGATTCTCTTCAATTCAGAAGAGAAACAGTGATCTGTGAACACAATAGATATCGTTGGCATCGGTCTTTCACCTGAGGACCTCACGAAGGAACATATAAAAATTATCAATAAGGCCGAGGTTCTCGTTGGTGGGAAGCGACACCTCGGTTATTTCAAGGATCATCCTGCCAAAAAGATTGTCTTAACCGGTGATACAAAAAAGGCCATATCGGAAATAAAAAGCAGGGTGGATAAAAAGATTGTGGTCCTCGCGTCGGGTGATCCGAACTTCTTCGGGGTCGGCCCACTTATGGTTAAATCCTTTGGCTCTGAGAATGTATGCATCCACCCCAATATCACCGCCGTTTCCGCTGCGTTCAGTCGGATGAAGCAGTCATGGAGCGATGTCAAGGTTATAAGTCTTCATGGAGGACGATCAGGGAATGATCTCCTGAAAGCTGTCCATCAGAATGAAAGGGTTGCCGTCTTTACCGATCCTGAAAAAACACCCGCATGGATTGCGAAATTGCTTCTGAAAAGCGGGTTAGATCAGCTTCAGCTCTGCGTATGTGAAAACCTGGGTGGAAAGAATGAATCGCTTCAGTGGGTTTCTCCTGAGGAATGTGTAAATATGGGATTTGCGGATTTGAATCTTGTCGTCATCTTCAGGGGTCAGGCCTCGACTCTTGACAGTCCTGTCAGTGTATCTCAAGAGTCTGGGATGATTGAGAATGTCAAGAGTCAAGTCCTGACCCCCGGGATGCCGCTGACCCCCGGGATGCCGGAGTCGGCTTATGCCCATGAGGGCGGACTTATTACAAAGGCCGAGATCAGGATATTGACTCTGGGGAAACTGCGACTCTCTCCGCACCATGTGATGTGGGATCTCGGCGCAGGCAGTGGATCTGTTTCTGTCGAAGCTTCATTTTATATTACAGAGGGAAAGATAATAGCCGTTGAGCGCAGGCCCGATCGAATCGAACATATCAGGCAAAATCGGGAAAAATTCGGTATAAGAAATTTAGATGTAGTAATGGCAACTCTGCCCGAGGGGCTGTCCAAGCTGCCTTCGCCCGATCGAATCTTCATCGGTGGAGGTGGGAAAGATATCATCAGGATCATCGAAACGGCCGGCTCATATCTGAAGAGCTGTGGAGTAATGGTGATCAATACGGTCATCATCGATCGGCTGGAGAAGATTATAGAAGTTTTAAGGAAATTGAACTTTGAAACAGAGATTGTTCATGCCCAGATCGGTCGCGGGAAGGAGATGCCTTATGGAGTCAGAATGGAGGCGCTGAACCCTGTCTGGATAATAACGGGAACAAAGGTGGGAGTCAGGTCTTGATTTTTAAATTTGGTTATGACAGCCTGTCGCCATGACTTTTTACGACACCGTCATCGTCATTGACTTTCTCCGGGGTTTTGACAGGGCGGTTAGCTACATAAGATCACACTCAGAAGAAATCGCGCTTTCAGTGATTACCGTATGATCAAGGGATTGGAGCCACCATACTTCAAAAAGAGGGAAGTCAAACCAGTAAAAGTACCTGTGGGAAAACACTGTTTCTGCTACTAAGAATCCGTAAAGAATTGGCAAAAAGAGGGTAACACTTTCTTCTGGAAAATTAAAGGAGGAAGTGCGATGAAAAAGAAGTACCATTTTACGCAAAAGCAGAAGCTGGATATCTTGGAAAGCGCAAAGGAAATTGGGATAAAGGAAGCCGGCAAT
>JAUWQS010000343.1 GCA_030610915.1 Pseudomonadota bacterium
AATCCAGGAAACGATCATGATATTCCGTGCCAAGTTCATGGTCCATGTCATACGTTACGGCAAAAAGTGAGTTCAATGCCCCTGTACCTACGCACCTTGCGCCGATACAAGCGCCATGTTTGCGAACCAGGGATCTTGATAGGTTGAATCGTTTTCTCAGATCCTCCTGTTCCTGATGTATGTGAAGAAAACGGTTAACCGTATCATCTATAAACGGAGAGTAAGCGGTAAGAATATCCTCGTATTCCGGCAACTCGGACAACTCGTATACAAGGCCGATTGCCTCCATCGAAGGTTTAAAACATGGGTGTTCAGTGATATCCGAAACCCTTTCGCCAAAGGCATATAACTCAGTATCAAGCAGTCTTATGCTGTCAAAATATTCCTGTTTCGTTCTGAGAGACATTCTCAAATCTCCTTATAATCCCAGATACTGCAGAAAATGTATTTTCTATAACGAATCCGCCGTCAACGATAGTGAGGGTATTATAGCACAATGAGTTCTTCCATTCAAAGGCAAAATAAGGGGAACATGTTAAATCATGGATGTCTTGCCTGCCGGTTCTTTTCGTCCCGAATCTCTTTAAGTCCCAGTCATTCTTGCCGATAGCAGGTTGAAACGATGTTGATACAATCACTTCCAAAATTCTCACGCAAAGACGCAATAAAAGAAAATCTTAGTTACTTCGCGCCGTTGGTGAGAGTATTCTTTTTGAAGATGCGTTATTTTTCTGTATTTGCGTCGACTTTGCCGTTGCCGTGGAATCTCTTTTTCAATATTGACATTTAGTATTTTTAAGAGGTAGTATAAAAAGTTACCCTATCAACAAACCAGATAAACTTTTACTAAGTTCACGAAAGGTCAATACTATGTCTTTACTGCGACGGCAGCCCCCTGCTCTTCTGGTACTTGAGGATGGAACTGTGTACCGTGGCTATGCCTTTGCCGGTAGTGGCGAGGTTTTTGGGGAAGTCGTCTTTAATACAGGGATGACCGGATATCAGGAGATACTCACAGATCCTTCCTACAGTGGTCAAATCGTTACCATGACCTATCCCTTGATAGGTAATTACGGGATCAACCCAGAGGATATGGAATCGGACGGTATTTACTTAGAGGGGTTTGTCATCAGGGAGTATCAATCCTGCCCTAATAACTGGCGCAGCAGACAGACCTTAAAAGAGTTTTTGGAGTCGGAGGGTAAGCTGGGTGTGGAAGGAGTAGACACAAGGGCGCTGACACGCCGGATCCGCATGGAGGGCGCAATGCGGGGGGCGATCTCCACTGTCACGCAGGATGTAGATCTCTTGTTGAAACGTGTGTGTGCTTATCCCGGGCTTGCCGGGCGTGATCTCGTCAGATCGGTAACATGCGAGAAGCCTTATTACTGGAAGGATGGCGAACCCCGGCCGATGGAGAGATGGGAAGGCAAATCCCCATCGGGAAGATTACTGGTTATCGTTCTCGACTGCGGCGTTAAATATAATATCCTTCGGAATCTGGAAAGGTTAGGGTGTGATATTCTTGTTTTGCCCGCTACTACAACATCCAGGGAGATTTTTGCCTGTGATCCGGACGGGGTACTCCTTTCCAACGGGCCCGGCGATCCGGCGCCGCTTACCTATATTGTGGAGACGGTGCGTCGATTAGTGGGAAAGCTGCCTGTATTCGGCATCTGCCTGGGACATCAGATATTAGGTCAGGCACTGGGAGGCAGAACAGCCAAACAGAAGTTTGGACACCATGGCATCAACCAGCCGGCCAGGAACATGAACACCGGCCACATTGAGATCACATCACAAAACCATGGCTTTGTGGTTAAGCCGGAATCCTTGCCGGCGGATACCGAAAAGACCCATATCAACCTGAACGATAATACCCTGGAGGGACTGCGCTACCCGTCACTCAAGGCATTCAGCGTTCAATATCATCCCGAGGCAGCGCCCGGTCCACACGACGCCGCCTACCTTTTTGATCAGTTTATCGATCTGATGAAGAGGAAAAATTCCTGACAGGATTAACAAGATAAACAAGATTTTGTTTCAAGTGAACAAATAAGGATAAGTCTCCATTTATCTATCCAGTAAATCATAACCTGAGAAAGGTGAATAGATAAAGTACAGGGAATTGGTTGAAAAGATCACCGGTTGCGCGTATAAGACTTACAACTGAATAAGTTATGGTTTTTTGGAATCTATTTACGAAAAATGCTTACTCCTAAAACTGAGAAAATCTGGTTTAGGTGTTGTTCTTCAGAAGATAGCCGTTTACGGCTTGAAAATTAAAATCAAAGGTAAAGTAAGGGACTTTGATGAGGATTTACAGGATAAGTTTTAATGTTTTAATCCTGAATATCCTGTTAATCCTGTCAACTTTTTTCAAAGAGCTAAATTCATACAAAATTGAAAATAGACGCAACTCGTTTCTCATTTTGATATTTACCTGGTGGCTGCCTGAGCAGTTACAGGGAAAGGGCATAAAGTGATACTGATTATTGATTTTGGTTCCCAGTACAACCAGCTCATCGCCAGGCGTGTTCGTGAACATCTTGTCTATTGTCGGATTGAACCCCCTGAGATAGATATTGAACAAATCCGTTCCCTTGCTCCGGAAGGGATTATACTCTCCGGAGGTCCGGCAAGTATCTATGAGAAGGGGAGTCCCAGGGTTGACAGGGGCATTTTCGACTTAGGGATTCCAATCTTGGGCATCTGTTACGGCATGCAGTACATGGTTGATTCTCTCGGTGGAGAAGAGACAGGCGTCAAAAAGAGGGAATACGGCTTTGCCGAGCTTCACATAGAGGAGCCAAAAGGTATCTTCAGCGGCAGCGAGCAGAAGATTAGATGCTGGAGGAGCCATGGCGACTCCACCGGCAAGCTGCCGGAAGGGTTCAAGGTTACCGCATCCACCACGGATACAAAGGTTGCCGCACTGGAAAACAGACGGAAAAACTTTTACTGTCTGCAATTTCACCCGG
>JAUWQS010000160.1 GCA_030610915.1 Pseudomonadota bacterium
CGCCGAAGTCTGTCAACTCGTAAATTCGTTTCATCTCTCCCAAATTTCTAATTTCCAATTTCAAGTTTCAAGCCGTGAATGGCTAAGATTCACAATCACTCTTACATATTGGGGGTTGCCCCTATTTATTGAGCTGATACGTATCATACTTCCAAAAAAATTTTTAAACCATCAGCCTCGTTCCATCCTCTCACATCCCGGGCCACTTATGATACTTTTGCCGCCGGACACAGGATAGACATTTATCAGGGTGCTGATTCGTTCCTTTAATGCCGGCACATGAGAAATGATACCGATCAGCTTACCATCCTGCTGCAGCCCGGAAAGGGTTTCCAGAGCGGTTTCCAATGCATCTTCATCCAGGGAGCCAAAACCCTCATCAAGGAACAGGGAATCTACACGGACTTTGCGACTGGCCATTTTTGATAATCCAAGAGCCAGTGACAGACTGACAATAAAGCTCTCTCCACCGGAAAGATTTTTGGTCGATCTGATTTCACCGGCCTGATAATTATCAACAACATTCAGCTCCAGTGGCTGTTCCTCGTCCCGGACCAGCAGGTAGCGGTCGGTCATTTTTTCAAGCTGCCTGTTGGCATGAGACACCATCAATTCAAAGGTGAGTCCCTGAGCAAAGTTTCTGTATTTCTTTCCATCCGCAGAGCCGATTAATGAATGCAGCGCATCCCATCTTGTGCATTCTGTCTTCTGTGCTTTGATTAACACTTGTTTCCGTTGATGTTTGGATTTTGCCTTTGTGTTGTCTGTGAGTTTTTGCTTGATTGCTCCAATTTCCTCGCCAAGTTTTTTTAAGGATTCCTGGGTTGCAACCTGTTCATTTTTCAGATCATCTAACGGAGCTTCAGTAATCTTTTTGTCTGTCTCCTGAGATAGACGGGTTCCCCTGTCTTTTTTCCGTGTTGCAATGTCAGCCTGTTTGTCATCGAGCTCTTTGGTTTGCCGACTCAATTTATTTCTTTCATCAATGGAAAGCCTGTACGAAATGAATGTCGGCTCATCCTCAAACCCGGCTTCTTTGCAGATAGTCTTAAAAGAGGCTTCACTGCCGTCCAGCTCCGGCTTAATCTCAGCCGTGCTTTCCTTTAATGCGGTAATGCGGGTCTTTAAATCATTCAACTGTTGCATGACCTGATCCCTGCTGTCTCTTGCCGCTTTTTCAAATTTCTCAGCTTCAGCAACAAGGCCTTCCAACCGGGCTTCCTCTGTATCCGGATTTTTCTGACCGTACAGCTCGGCACGATCAGCAGTAACCTTATCGAGATCCTTTTTGTGTGCGTCAAGCACACCTTGTTTTTCTTGCAGCGATTCACCAAGTGTTTGCATTATGGCATCGAGACTTTTTATCTCAGCCGCAAGTTCACCGTTTTGTTTTTCGATTTCAGCTTTTTGTTTTTGATGCTCCTGCCAGTTTTTCTGTCTAACTGTGAGAGCTTCTGAGATAGAATCCAGGTTTTCATCAGGGATCTCTTTTACGCCAAATGGTCCCATCTTCGAGAGAACAGACTTTCCCCATTCAGCGTACTTACCCGCTGCCGACTGTAATTCTTTTTCAAAGCGCAGGGCATTTGCCTGAGATTCATCTTTCTTGTGTTGAGTCTGAACAAGCTGCTTTTCTGCTTCAGTTAATGCAAAGCCTGCTTTTTTCTCTTTAGATTCATTCTTCTTCAGCTCTATCTCAAGCTGTTCTGCTTTCTGAATCAGGCTGAACAGTTTATTGATTTTTTTCTCTGTCTCATCGATCTCAGGGACATTACCTTCAGCAAAGGGGTGGTGCAGAGACCCACATAACGGACATCGCTTGTCATCCTCCAATTTTGCACGTTCATCTTCGAGGCTTGCAATCTTTCTCAGGTAGGCCATTTCATGCAAAAGGCTCTCATGTTCAGCCCTGTATTCCCGAAGCAAGCGGTCGCCTAAAAGTTCTGAAATGGAGCTATTTATTTGTGACGCCTGTTTTTTTACGATATCATGCTTCTCTTTGAGAGTGCTGCATAATGCTTCTTGCTTCGAGTGCAAGACTGCATTTGCCTTAAACTGTTTTTTCAGTTTTGAAACATGGGTGTTTATTGCTGAAACATTTGTTGCTGCTGCCTTCAGGTTTTTGATCTGCTCATTTATTCCTGTCAGTTCAGTAATCAGCGCCGCATCAGGGGCATTTGCAGACAGATATTCTTCAATCCTGGAAAGTTCTTTGGCAGCAGTCTCTTTATTCGATACAACCTGTTGTCGGCGCTTTTTATCCTTAGAAAGCTGTGTCTTAATCTTCCGGCAATCCGACTCAGCCGTTTTTAGAACAGGCCGTTTCTCTGAAATACGAAGGTCAAGCGCCCGAACTTTTTTAATCAGCCCAAGTTCAATTTTTTGTTTGCCTTTGATTCTAATTACAGCTTCCTCGGCATTTTTAAGATCTGTTTCTTTTAATCCCAGCGTTTTTTCCTGATCAGGAAGCTGAACTTCCGAATTTGCCAAAGTCTCAAGCTCGGTTTTTTGCTGCTGTCTTTTCGAGGACAGGGTGGCAAATTCACTATCCAGTTCTGCGGCCTTAAGGGCCTTCTGCAATCTTGCCCTATCGGTCTCAAATGCCTTCAAGTCATTCGACAGGACCTCCGATTCTTTATCTATTGCGGAAAGCTCGCTTTTTAGCGCATCAATCCCGGTAAGCCCTTGAATGGATTTCCCCAGCGCATCATTTTTAAGGCCAAGTTCCTTTTCAATCTTCTGATTACAGGAAAATTCCTGATTTAATGCGGTCTCGTTTTCGCTACTCAGAATTACTATTCCAGCGGTCTCTGCCTGCAATAATTCAAGTTTCTCATGTTCTTCACGATGGCGTTCGTGAACACGTTTTGAAATTTCACTGTAAATCTCTGTGCCTGTGATCTGTTCAAGGATTGGAGCTCTATCATCCGGCGCTGCCTGAAGAAATGCCGCAAACCCTCCCTGAGCAAGCAGCATGGATCGAGTGAAACGATCAAAATCCATTCCTGTTCGAGCCTCGATGGCTGCCGCCGCTTCCCGTTTTTTTGACTCCAATATCCGGCCGCTGACAGCATCTGAAATCTCATGTCTTGAGTCAACAAGGTTGCCGTCGGCCTTTTTACGGGCCTTGTGCTGACCCCAATAGCATCGGAATCGACCGGCCTGCGTTTCAAAGGTCACTTCAGCAAAACACTCACCGGTCTGCCGGGACATAATCTCATTGCTGCTTTTGTTAATCGATTTTAATCGTGGTGTCCTGCCGTAAAGCGCAAGACAGATGGCATCGAGAATGGTGGACTTGCCTGCGCCGGTAGGGCCTGTAATTGCAAAGATTCCATCAGAGACATACTCGGGATTTGTGAAGTCTATGAACCACTTACCGCTAAGTGAATTGAGGTTTTTGAATTTAAGCTCAAGGATTCTCATGAGCAACCTTTCTATTCCGCATTTGCATCTTCCTCCTGCATCATCTGAATCGTTTCCTTATATGATTGAATCAGAGCCGGGCGTTCATCCTCCAGCACCTCATAAGTATTTAGACAACGGATAAAGACATCGTTTACATCCAGGTCGTCGAGCGTCTCATCTTTGCAGGTTTGACCTATTACCCGTTCAAGGAGACGCTTGTTTTTTGTCAGTCGGACCTCCATTGCGGTATTGGCAACAGCTTCGTCGATAAGCTCCCGCAGATTACCGGCGATCTCCGTCCCCGTGTATTCAATTTCCAGCCATGCATCACTTGTCTGTGATTTCAGTTCATGGATTCTTTCCGTAATCTCATCGATTCCGCCGGATATTCTTTCCAGCGCCTGAAAGCAGGGAACGGGGTGAAGGGTGATTTTTGGGGGAAGATTTTTATAAGATGACTTATCCGCAGATTTCACAGATTCACACAGATTATTCCCTTTTTGCCTTTCATCTGCGCCTGTTTGCGTAATCTGCGGATCATTTGAAAATTCTACAATCACAACGCTTTTTTCATGAGTGGCTTCTCCGTAACCCATGGGGATAGGCGATCCGGAGTAACGAATATACTCTGCCGCCCCAACCTTCTGCGGAACGTGCAGGTGCCCTAAGGCAAGGTAATCCATGCATGCCGGAAAGATATCTTTATCAACATGTGCCAGTGAGCCGACGTAAAGCTCTCTTACCCCGTCACCCTCAACCGTTTTGCCACCGGCCGTAAAAAGGTGTCCCATTCCGATGATAGGGATATCGCCGTATTCCCTCTGCTTTTCTTCTGCAACCCTGCAGACACCGGCATAATGCCTTTGCAGACCATCGATGAGCTTGGTGTTCTTGTCTTCTATGCTTTCACCGGCTTCAACAATGCGGATATCCCGATCCCGCAAGTAAGGAACCGCACACACAATAGCCTCGGGGATATCTGAATGCCCTACAAGAGTAATAACCTCATCCTCCGGATTTTCCGTGATCGAGCCGACTACATGGACATTCAGAGCCCTCAGGAGTTCCTTGGGAGCGTTCAGAAAAGAAGGTGAATCATGGTTGCCGGCAATTACCACTATATGACGACAACAGGACGCAGACACTTTACAGAGAAACCGGTAATAAAGTTCCTGCGCACGGTTGCTGGGTGTGCTGTTATCAAAAACATCTCCGGCAATCAGCAGCGCATCGATACTTTCGGTCTGTATGAATCCTGCCAGCCAGTCTAAAAATGCCGAAAACTCATCGTATCGCTTCCGGCCATAGAGCGAGCGGCCAAGATGCCAGTCTGATGTGTGAAGGATTTTCATGAAGGCAACCCTTATGATTTTCACTGCCTGTTCGTAACTACTCCGGTTCACAGTTCCTGGGTTCAGGGTTCAACGGTTGAAGGAAGAGAATCGGGTGATATCTCAATAAATTTGGATACGGGCGACTCTAATCGCCCATATCGGGAGGTTAAAACCTTCCCTCCCCCAATTTATTGAGAGGTTACAGAATTAATTTGATTGTAACTCTTTTAACCGTGAACTGTGAACCTTGAACCTGAGGGCCTGAATAGTTACGATTTCTCCATTCATAATCAATGAACTGCACTATCCATCAGAGATGAAATTGGCTCTATCGTTAGTTTGAAACCAAGGGAATTCAATATAATATCCAATGTTTTTAATCTTGGATTGCC
>JAUWQS010000437.1 GCA_030610915.1 Pseudomonadota bacterium
TCTAAATTGCCTTAAAATCAAAAAACGTAAGCGTTCACCGCAGAGCTCGCAGAGAGCGCAGAGAAACTGTTCTTGTAAGCCAAGAGCTAAAGTCGTTTCGCCAAGGCAACGTCAACACAAGGGTTGACTGAAGTTGAAGACTCACGCAAAGGCACTGAGATTTTCTTTTTCGTCCTTTGCGGTCTTTGCGTGAGAATTTTAGATCTGGGCCGGAGAGATTTTCACTTTCTCAGTGTAGCCACCAATCTATCCGGTTTGAGCAGAAGATCAAGAGCATCATTTACATCGGAAACGATCACATTAGAGGCCATTACCGCATCTACCGATGCTCCTTCCCTTCCCAATATCCCAATTCCTATCAGGGATTCTCTCAGCATAAGAACATCATTGGAACCATTTCCTATCGATATGGTCTCCCTTTCTCCCAGCTTCCTGATAAATTCGAGTTTCTGGATGCCTCCAGCGCTCTCTTTTAGTTTGCACAATTTTACATTTAAATTTCCTGTCACCCTCTCAGCACTGCGCATGGTGTCAGAAGTAACAATAAAAATATCGAGCAACAGACTTAATCGGTCGAGCCGTTCCTTTACTCCCTCAATTATTATCCCGTCCAGGGCAATGGTGCCGTTCAGATCCAAAATCAGATGCTTTACTTTTAATTTTCCTGCACCGGGGATCGCAATTTCTATCATCTATAAGTATCAACTCAATAAATAGGTGGATTACCGTTCGGCTGAGCTCACGCCGAAGCCTTTGCTTGTTGCCGGTTCTTCGTTGCTTATTTGGTATGCATTCCCACGCAGGAACATGGGAACGAGTAAACTCAAAACTCGAAACCCAAAACTCAAAACCGTGCCTGAACGAGGTTTTCGTTCAGGCGCTACTTAACCTCTTCAAAGTCCGCATCCACAACATCCTCGTCTTTCTTTTCGGACTCCTCTCTTTCTTTCTCTTCCGGGCCGCCGGCTGCGCCTGCTCCCGCTCCCGCTCCCGCCTGTTGTTCCGTGGCCGTCTTTGCATACATTGCCTCGGCAAGTTTGTGGGATGCCTGGGTAAGTTCTTCCTGAGCAGCCTTGATGGCGCCGACATCGTCACCATCAATGGCTTTCTTAACTCGGGCAATGGCATCTTCTATTTTTGCCTTTTCCGCCGCGTCTATTTTGTCTCCAAACTCTTTGACATTCTTCTCAACACTGTAAGCGAGAGTATCTGCCTGATTTTTAGCCTCAATCAGCTCTCTTTTATTTTTATCCTCCTCCGCATGTCCTTCCGCATCTTTTATCAGCTTATCTATTTCCTCTTCAGAAAGGCCGCTCGAAGATGTAATACTGATACTCTGTTCTTTACCCGTCCCCATATCCTTGGCGGAGACATGAACAATGCCATTGGCGTCGATATCAAATCCAACATCTATCTGGGGAACACCACGAGGCGCTGGAGGGATGCCTACAAGCTCAAACCTGCCGAGAGTCCTGTTATCCGCCGCCATGGAACGCTCACCCTGGAGCACATGGATGCTCACCGCCGGCTGATTGTCGGCGGCGGTGGAAAATGTCTGGCTTTTCTTGGTTGGGATTGTCGTATTCTTTTCAATCAGCCTGGTCATAACACCGCCCAACGTCTCTATTCCAAGTGAGAGTGGTGTTACATCCAACAGGAGCACATCCTTTACATCACCTGTCAGCACTCCTCCCTGAATTGCCGCTCCTACGGCAACAACCTCATCGGGATTAACCCCCTTGTTCGGTTCCTTTCCGAATATCTTCTTAACTCTCTGCTGAACACATGGCATTCGGGTCATCCCTCCTACCAGGATAACCTCATCTATATCTTTGGTTGAAAGACCGGCATCCTTGAGGGCGGTCCTGCAGGGGGGTTCCAGTTTTTCTATCAGGTCTTCTACCAGCATCTCAAGTTTGGCCCTGGTAAGCTTTATATTCAGATGCTTGGGACCCGAGGCATCAGCGGTAACAAAGGGAAGGTTGACATCGGTTTCCATCGATGTAGAGAGTTCCATCTTCGCCTTTTCTGCAGCCTCCTTGATCCGCTGAAGGGCCATCCTGTCATTCCTTAAATCTATACCCTGATCTTTCTTGAATTCATCCGCCAGATACCCTATCAGCTTCTGGTCAAAGTCTTCACCTCCAAGGTGTGTGTCCCCATTGGTTGCCTTGACTTCAAAGACACCATCACCCAGTTCGAGTATGGATATATCAAAGGTTCCCCCGCCCAGATCAAATACCGCAATCTTTTCATCCTTTTTTTTGTCGAGACCATATGCAAGGG
>JAUWQS010000354.1 GCA_030610915.1 Pseudomonadota bacterium
TGTCATTTCGAGCGGAGCGAGAAATCTTATGCTACTGAAAATACGTGACTTTAAAGATTTCTCCCTTCGGTCGAAATGACAAAAAGAGGGGTTTTCGTTCAGGCACTAATTATTTAGCCACCGATCTACGCAGATTATCACTGATATTTTTTCTTTTATTGTAACTGCTCACGCAGTCATGTGATTTCTTTGTATTTAAACCTAAGCTGCGTTCATCTGCGTGAATCTGTGGCTGAGTAGTTACGTCAGAACTCGAAACTCGAGACCCGAGACCCGAGACTCAAACCATACAGACCCCGCTCCACTCGCATAAATAATCCCTGAACACCGCCGGAAGCTGGGAAATAATTTGCTGAATCCTTGTCGCCGGTGTAGCCTGCGCGTATTTTCCGGCCATACGGTTTGCCCTTGCCGCAATGATTGCCGCTTCGTGCAATTCCAGCTCAGCATAGACAAGAGCGGAGACCATGCCGGTAATGGTGTCTCCCGTCCCCCCTATGGCCTCAAGCTCGGGTAGATCGGGTTCAGCAATGGTATCCAGTATCTTCCCGTCCTTAACCACATAATCAACCCCACCCTTGATCAAAAGCAATCTTGCCGCGCTCCTGTTTCGATAGGCGTCTGCCACCAGTTGTGGAACATGCGTTATATCGGTATCAAAGAGATGCCTGCCGATATAGGCGGGGTGTGTGGCTTCCGGATCGGCTAAAAAGGCCATCTCACAGGAATCGGGCGTGAAGATGTCAAACTTTGCTGCTAATCCCGCCGCTTTTGCCGCATACATTGAGGAGGCATCCGCAATCATAATTGGCTTTTTGGAACATTTCTCTATAGATTCACACAGCCGTTTCATCAAACCCATAACGGGGAGACAATAATGCAAAACCAGGACAGAAGGAGAGATTGCGACGACATTCTTGATCAGATAATCATATAGCAACCTGCTCCCTTTCCCCTGGCCATTGTCGCCGACAAGGAGTACCTGGGGCGGACCAATATTCAAGTGACTGGTAGTGGCGAGGGCTGCGCTGATCAGGGCGGAGGTGCCCTGAGTACAAGGGATTTCCAGATCATTTATGATCAATGAATTTCCTTTGGTCTTAACTTCTCCCAGTGTAAGCGGGAAGCCCTTTGTCGGGACCGTTCCACAAATAAGCATCATCTCACGTTCCTTTCGTCGTAATAGTTCACGGGTCCACTGTTGATAACTTTTAACCGTTGTAACTATTTAGCCACCGATCTACGTGGATTATCACTGATATTTTTTCTTTTATTATCATGTACAAATCTTTTGAACTCCGGTTTTCTACACATAGTCTATATCCTGTCAGGACAATATATAAGGCGTTTTCATAGACAGACTTCAAAAATCCATCACCAGGCTCATCATAGACCTCATAAAAACTTCCAAGAATGACAGTCTCGTAAAAAGTCAAAATATGCACAATTTTGTCATTCCCGTGAAAACGGGAATCCAGTCTTTTCAAGTGGTTAACCCTCTCTGGATTCCCGCCTACGCGGGAATGACAGACTTTTTACGAGTGCATCAAGAATAATATTTGTAATTTCTTTGTATTTAAACCTGTCTGCGTTCATCTGTGTGAATCTGTGGCTGAATAGTTCGTAACTATTGAACCTGTCTAATACATAGCTTAACTGCCACTCTCCGCCTTCTTCCAGATATCCAGGCACTCGACAAAGGCCCTGTCCATCATCAGGGCGCATAAGGTAAAGCCGATCTCCTTCGGTCTGGGTGCGTCCGTCAGTTTTTTATCGACAAGCTCGGCATGAAGATAGGGGATATCTGGACAGCCCCCTCCGGAGGCATTCAAGATTACGCCTGTTTCCCTGTCAAATGTAAGTTTCATATTGCCCGCTTTAACCATTACAGCCTGTCCGAAATCGGTTACCTTTACAACCGCCAGAAGTTCCCCACTCCCTTTTAAGGGGAGCACCTCAATATAATCAACATCTTTTTGCTTGAATAATCTCTCTATGCCTGTCTGCTCAACCAGATTTATCTCGACGGCCAGATCGCACCCTTTTCTGAGGGCGGGGGGCGGCGCCACAAGCCTTACCATGTAGTCGGCCGATTTAAGAACCTTTTCCGCTTTTATGGCATTCTCCACCTTTTCAAAGAGGAAAAGCCCTTCCCCATCAAAGCGTGGCTTCTTTTTTATTCCGAAGACCATGTTAATTCCCTCGTAGCCATTCAGGGCTTGAAACTTGAAATTGGAAATTTGGAAGAGATGAAAGAGTTCAAAGATACAAAGATTTTAACCCCCCGAACCCTGAACCCATAAAAGCATGAAGGCCAATTTCCCGTTTTTCATTTTCAATTTTCTATTTTCTATTCCCCCCCCCTTTCCATCATCAGAAAGCCGACAACCGAACAAAAGATTAAACCTATAATCACCGCCGCCGGCCCGAATTCACCCGGGCCTTTGGTGCTCGATGCAAGCAGAAAGTTATGGGCAAAGGCGGCGCCGGTAATGAGGCCAAGAATGGTAATCCCTGCGTCTGTGTCCCCCTCGCTCGCCAGTATTGTCTGGCGCAGGGGGCAGCCGCCTAAAAGCGTCGCCGTCAGACCCGCCAGAACCATCCCAAGGAAGTTCCAGAGGTGATTGTTATGGGAAACAGGTTGATGGTCGAAGCCCCAGTGGTAAAATCCGGAAGCAAAATTGCCCAGTGCATAATTGCAGATCAGGACACCGACAAAGAAGGCTGCGATCCCGCTGAAGAGATAAAAGTCTCTGACCAGCATAATGTCCCTCCAGCCTCCTACAAAGCACATCCTTGTCTTCTGGGCGATAAAACCCGCGATGACTCCAACAATAAGTGAAATTATAAGAGGGGCATACTGTGCTCCCGGACCCTTCTCGCTGAAGA
>JAUWQS010000053.1 GCA_030610915.1 Pseudomonadota bacterium
TTCATCCCTGCCTGTGCGTGCCCGCACGCAGACAGGTCTCCCAAATTTCCAATTTCAAGTTTCAAGCTGCAAACGGCTATCCTTTCAGCATTTCGAGGTAGGCGTCTATGTCCATAAGAGAATCCAGTTCTTCAGGATTGGCGGGATCAATCTCTATCATCCATCCATCATCGTATGGGCTTGTGTTCACCAACTCAGGGGATTCCTCAAGGTCAGCGTTTACCGAAAGAACCTTTCCGCCGACCGGTATATATAACTCGGAAACAGCCTTTACCGACTCTACGGTACCAAATTCTTCCCCCTGCTTCAAGGTCTCATTCACTTCGGGCAATTCAACGAAGACGATGTCCCCAAGCTGGTCCTGCGCATAATCATCGATGCCTATCCTTATTGTGTCACCCTCACGTCTTGCCCATTCATGATCCTCCGCATATCTCACATCATCGGGCAAGACTAATTCACTGATTTCTTTCATGAATCCTCCTCCTTTTCATTAGGTTATTTAGGCTGAAGGCTATTAGCCCCTTAATTGTAAAGTTCGTGCAAAAATGGCAAAAGACAGACCTCGTTAAATAGTCGAGTGGGAAAGTAGTCGAGTGGAAAAAAACCACAAACAAATCAATACATTAGGATTCAAATTGACACCGACTGTCCAATTTTCGGGTAAAGGCTGCTTACTTGAATAATACCAACCACTTGACCACTCGACTACTCGACCACTTGACGAGGTCTGAAGTATATAAGATTGTTTTTCCTTCAGCCCTATGAGCCTTCAGCCTTCAGCCTAAACAACCTGATCGAACGGCGAGCGGTGCGATCAGGACGGATATCATCCACGATCATAACCTCGATTTTGCGTCTGTTATCCCTGAGCTCCACGATCTGACCGGAAACCAGTTCAGATTTTACCTTTACAAAGCCGCAGCACAGACCACGCGGGACGAAGCCTTCCGGCTTGTCAGGACTGGTAATGCTGTAAATCCGGTCACCGTGGCGTCCGATCCCCATATCGCTTACACAGGTCAGAACCTCTCCGATTTTATTTCCCTCCGGGTCCAGCACAACGGGATTGTCATGGACGGAAGCCTTACGAAGGTCATAGCCCGCAAAGGCATAGGTGTATTCGGGTTTATCCACATTCATAAGAGCCTTGTCGCCGATAAATTCTTTGGTAAAACCTGTTCTGCCGGCATTGTAAGGCAGGGCAAAGGGCCACGGGTTATTGATGAATGGCCATAAACCGATATCCTGATGTGAAAGGGGAAGCGCCGCCCCTGCCCTGAGAGAATCGCGGGCAGCAAGTCCGCATGGGATGAGACCGAAGACCTCGCCGGCTTCCATAATCATTTCCCATGCAGTAACAAGACGAGAGGCATCTAAGAAAATTTCGAAGCCAAATTCTCCGGTATAACCGGTGCGGGAAAGGAGGATAGGGACACCGTTGGCAAGGAGCGCTGTACCGGCAAGTGGTGATGATTTATCGAAGTGGCCTTTAAATGTAAAGTAGGGCATGCGTTCAAAAATCCCTTCGTGATTCGCTAAAACTTTCATGAGGATCCTGGCGGCCATCGGGCCCTGGATGTCTATTTTGCCCACTTTGTCTGTGAGGTCCGTTATTCCAATATCTCCGGGACTCGCATGACTCATCAGATGCCGGACAATCTCACCCCCCATGCCCGCATTTACAACGGTCATATAGACATTCTCCTCCATATAGTAAATAATGGCATCATCTATAACTCCCCCGTCTCTGTTCAGGTAGGCCCCATAGACGCATCTGCCGGGCTCCAGGGGCGCTCTATCTCTGCCCACACAGGCATTCATGTCCCTCGTGAAGCAGAGCTGAAGAAGTTCAAAAGCGTCCTTCCCAGCAATCATAACAACCGCCATGTGGCTTGTATCGAAAATACCGGCCTTTGTAAGAACCGTTAGATGTTCCTCTCTTACACCCGGAGGATACCAGAGCGGCATCTGGTAACCGCCGAAAACGGCCATATTCGCTCCATGCGCCGTATGCCAGCCATGTAAAGGGGTTTTCTTCATCTCTTTTTTCATTTGTTACCTTAATTCTCACGCAAAGACGCAAAGAACAACAAAAAAAACTTTAACGATTTTGCGTGAAAGTATTCTTTTTGAAGATGCGTTATTCTCGTGTGTCTGCATCAACTTTGATATCATCATATCTTTTTGTATAATTTGCCTGCGGCATTGATTGGTGATATCAATAATAAAATATTGCTTCTGTCAATATGTTTTTTGGATTGCCGCCGGGCGTTGATATAGCCTGCTTCCAAAATTCTCACGCAAAGGCGCAAAGACGCAAAGAAATTAGCGCCCTTCGGGCGAGCTGTTGAATGTAGGGCCTGTTCCCCGAACAGGCCGAATAGCACAGGCCGTTCGGGGAACGGCCCCTACAGGCTGCGAATCATTGTTGCAGACTGACAGTCTCCAACCTATTGATAGAATTGAGCAAAAAATGGAAATTCCTATACTATGAACGTAAAGAACAACAAAAGAAAACTTTAGCGCCTTTGCGTGAAAGTATTCTTTTTGAAGCGGAAAAAGGGTGGAGTACAGTTATGACGGTAAAAATCGCAATCATAGGGGCCGGTCCCGGGGGACATGCCGCGGCTATACACGCCGCCCGGCTTGGGGCTGAGGTCACCATCATCGAGCAGGACAACGTTGGCGGAACCTGTCTCAACCGGGGATGTATCCCTTCCAAGGTCATGAAGACAACTGCCGAAATGGTGGAAAAATTCCACAGGGCGGAAGAGTTCGGCGTTATGGTAAAGGGGGATATTTATCCCGATATGCGGCGCCTGATGGCTAAAAAGGAAAAGGTTATTCATGACCAGGCCAGAGGGATACTCGGATCTTTCAGTAATCACAAAATCCGTTATCTGAAAGGGTACGGCTGCCTTAAGAGGCATGGACTTGCCTGTGTAAAACAGGATGACGGCAAAACAATTGAAGTCCCATGGGATAGACTGATACTTGCTCCTGGTTCACAGCCGCTCTGCATCCCGTCGTTCCCATTTGACGGTAAAAGAATTATCTCAAGCAACGATGCCAGTAACCTTCAGGAAATTCCCGAATCGATGGTGATTATCGGAGGGGGTATCATCGGGTGCGAGTTCGCCTCCATCTTTGCTTCCCTCGGTTCTGAAGTTGTTATAGTGGAGGCCATGCCGCGCCTGCTCCCCTTTCCAACGGTCGATGAAGACTGTTCCAAAACCCTGCAGCGGGAGATGAAAAAGCGCGGGATAAAGGTGATGATCAACAGGACAGTGGAAAAAATCGAAGACACAGGGGAAAAGGTTCGAGTGACAATCGGAGACTCTCCCTTAATTAGGGATATAAGAGAAGAGAAGAGAAAAACACTGATTGTGTATGCGGACAGGGCACTGGTCTGTGTCGGTCGCGCCCCCAACACTGCCATCACCGGTCTTGCGGAGTCCGGCATAAAGATAGATGACAGGGGATGGATCAAGGCCGATGAACGGATGGAAACCGGTGTTCCCGGCATTTACGCCGTCGGTGACGCCCTTGGACCGTCCAGGATAATGCTTGCCCATGTGGCATCTGCCGAAGGGCTCGTTGCCGCAAGGAATGCCCTGGGGGAAAACCGGGCGATGAATTATGAGGTTGTGCCCGCCGCAATCTTCACCACGCCGGAGGTTGCCGACGTTGGTTTAACCGAAGTCCATGCCCAAAAGCAGGGATACAATATTCGATCCGGCAGTGTCCTCTTCCGCACGCTGGGGAAGGCCCATGTCATAGGTGAGATAGCGGGACAGGCAAAGATCGTATCAGACTCTGAAAACGGCAGGATTCTTGGGGTTCATATCGTAGGGGCTCACGCCACCGACCTTATAGCCGAGGGAACACTGGCAGTGCAGATGGGGTGCACGCTAAAGGAGCTGGGCGAGACAATACATGCACACCCTACTCTATCCGAGGTCATGCTGGTGGATACTTACACCATTCTCAATACCTGAGAACACCAAGGTTACCGGTTTTTCATCGTGAATGGAGATATAAAATCAAACCAGGGTGTAGCTACTCAGGTGGATAAGCCTATAACATCTCTCAGAGATTTTTGATAAGTAGCCTGCCCCCCGATTATTGCCTATCTAGTGCCCGAACGAAAACTAAGATTTTTTGTTCAGATCAAGGAAGACGAAAATTTTAACCGCAGGAATACATTGAGTATTTTGAGGATTAAAATTTGAGTTTGACGCAGATATGGGCGAAAAAGACAGTTTTCGTTCCGGCACTATCTAAATGCAGTCTCCCAACGCTCATCAGGATCGTCAAAATGAACATTCTTTATATTAAAATCTTCGGGGTCAAATTTTCCACCTGCCCATTCCAGCGTCTCTTTGCATTCTTTATTATAAGGGTTCATTATGATTTCGAGAAAATCCTGATATCCCCATATTCCGCCACAATCCTCAGGTGGACATGACCTCTTTCCTGCAATACAAACCGGATACTTAACATCTTTCTCTCGATCAACTATTTTCCCCAACTCTATCGTATGTTCCCAATTATCCCCGAAATCATATTGATAATCTGCTTTTGGATTGTCCATGGAAAAATAATCAGCTATTTTCAGATCCCACCCGGAAAGAGTTTCTTTATCCAATTCAAAATCTTCATCCGGAATTCCTATTTCCTCTTTCATGCCCGTAGAAGGATTGATTATTTCAAACAGATGAAGATGATAATCAAGCCACCCCATGGCATCCTGTATGGCAACATGCAAATCCCAGAAGGTATAAGATTCCGGAACCTGTATCCTTCGCCAGACAGGAGGCTTGATGCCTTTCAATGTAATCTTAAATTGATACACGCTTTTGAATTTCTTTTTCATTGCGTTCCCCCCATCGGGATGTCGAAAAAAGATGTGACTTCCATGCTGCCTGATTTTCTTAAAACCCAGGGACTTAAGAAAACTGATCATCGTCTGGGAAGCCACCATCGGCGGTCGAGTCATAATGCAACCTCAATTTGTTGAACTCCCTCAAAAACCATTGGCGTGGGTTCTTCCTCTTGAAGACAAAGTTCAATGACCTCCCTGATTCCGGGCATCAATTCTTCCATGGTTTTGGCCTGGGTATAACAGCTCTTAAGAGAGGGAATAGTGGCCACCAGGTAGCTGTCTTCGTCTCGTTCTATCAAAACACTTAGTTTATATTTTTTCATGCTCTCTCCCCAAAATTGATTTTGTTTCCTTAGATTTCAAGGTGATACCTTTCCCCATAGCCCCCACCATATTGACAGTATTAACCAGCGTCTGCGCCGGTGATGCCCAGATACTGCTTGATAAATATGTCAACATGGGTTTTCTCCTTCGATTTGCCTTGTTATATAACCCTATAATATCTCTTACAGATTTTTAATAAGTATCCTTGTCCTCGGATTTTTGCCGAAAACTCAAAAAAGGGTGCTGTTCCTATTTTCCACGTCATTCCCGACCTGATCGAGAATCTACACCCCTACCCTCACATTATCTCTTCTTACCCTCCAACTCATAATAATTCTCAACTCCTCTTTGTCGTTCACGCAAAGCTTGTTCTCGACTTCAATCGGGAAAACCTATCGCTGAGACAAACCTTTAATACCATCCAACAACACTCTCATGGCCACACAATCATCCTCATTATAGTTAAGGATGCGCTGGCGAATTTCAGTGTCACCACTCTCAACCCAGCGATGATACCATTCGATCGATGCAGCCCCTGATGGATTCGAGTCTCGCCATTTGAAGCCGAGGTACGATGCAAGTGTTTTAATAGAATAATCACGAGTCGGCCATTCTGTTTTTGATCGGACAACATGGCTATAGAGATCCACAGCAGTTGCGGGATCAAACATCGCTTCAATTTCCTCTTCTGTTGCAACGGCAGAATATTTTTTCTGTAATTTACGCCAGATCGTTCGTTCATAATGTGAATAATAGTAGATTGCACATGGCTGTGAATCCTGAACATACTTCCAAGCCTCAACAAACGCACGTTCTTCTTCCTCTGACGTCGGATCTTCCGCAAGAAAAGCTATATATCGTTCCGTACCCGTATCCCCACCGTGACGTTCGACAAAACCATGCAGATAACAAATATCCCTCATCGGATCTGTTTCAATGTCAAAAAAGAGTTCGAAGTCCGCTGATGGCAGGGTAATCGGTTCTTTCAAATACGGTCTTGCCCCGGGTTGTTTCTGAAGTCTGGCACGTTCCTGAAACTTTATCAGCATATCAGCTCCAATACGGGGAATAATCGTTTTTTTACCATTTATCAATGCTTTCAGGTTGGCTTGTGCTAAATCCCTGACAGAATCAACATGCATCAGCATGTTATCCCGCCTGACTCTCCCCAGTTCAGGAATCAGAGTTAAATCATCGAGTTTTTCCAATCTTTTAGTACATGCCGTGTACCAGTGGCAGAGCTTGCATGTACTGCTAAGTGCCGGGAGGGTATCTTTCGCATGAGCCACCAATTGCCGCGCGGTTTCCAGAGCAGACTGATACACATCCCACAGGCTGGCTGGATTTCGTGAACCTTGCGGGGCATCCAGAATGTACTCTACCTCTTTTCCGTGCACGTCCCAGACAAAGGGGGTCCGTCCACCCGAAAGCCGCAATCGTTCAAGAATATCCGTGTATAGAGCAAGCTGGACCGCGTAGTGTTTCTTCGGTTTCCCGTCAATGTCTTCACTGCCCCCTTCCTCACCTGCACCACTCTTGATATCACCAGCGATATAACCATCGTCACATCGTCGCAGAATATCCGGTTCACCAACGAAACCATCCGCGCTTATGCGACCACTGTAAATAAGGTTATCGCCACGCTCCATCGCCTCCATAGTGAATCGTTCCTTCTCATCACCATAGTAAGTGTGAAGATTGGTGAAAGGCAGATCAAGCCCCTTTATCACCTCTTGCTCGAAAGCGTTTCCCTTTTCCCATAAAAGCTGCACGAATGGATTTATGGGGGCTCTCAGGGCAGGATCACCGAACAGGTCCATGCTAACGCGATGGGGACACTGAACGAGATTGTATAGAATTGAGGCAGTAATTGGTTTGCTCACTTGCGCGTATCTCCAAGAAAAGAGCAGATTTCATTAATTGTAAATATCCGCTATCTTTTTTTGAATTAACTCAGTTTACCCAATTTTCCCTAAGAAATCACCTTTTCCAATTCCTTAATGTTTTTTTCCGCTTCTTTTATGTGAACAGGTAAAAGTTCAATACCTATATACATTCTATTGGCAAGCATAGCTCCCAAGGCAGTCGTTCCGATACCGATAAATGGATCTAAAACTATGTCACCCTTTTGGGTAAATAATTTTATGAACCAACTATGTAATTCAATTGGGGAAACAGCACTATGGTTGCGATTGGAACATTCAGTAGCAAAATGTATCAATGTTGGGGGTTCAATGTAATGTTCTTTCTCGAAATCTAAGACGTTGTGAGGATAAACTTTCTTCCTATTTAACCAATTCGAAACGTTTCTTCCAAATTTGCTATTTGTTCCAGAAACACTTCTAATAAAATCCTTTTCTGTCATTGACTTAAATCTTGGTTTGGCCCACTCCCCAATCGGTACTTTAACGGCATCCTGATACATTTTAAACTTTTTCTGTTTTGTGAAATGTAGGCATCTTTCCCACGTATCCCGAAACCTATTGGGCCACTTTCCAGGATATGAGTTTTTTTATACCAACAATATTCTTCTGTCCATAACCAGCCTTGTTTTTTAAGCGCTAAGATCAGTTCTATAACGTATGTTTGTCTTTCTCCGTTTTTAACATTTTCCTTAATATTTAAAACAAATGAACCTGTTGGTTTTAAAACTCTACACCTGTCAAAACCCCGGAGAAAGTCAATGACTCTGTTGATTTAATGCCAAATTTAGTGCTTTTTGCAAAAGACAGCGTCGCAACCAGTTGAAATTATTGATAGCGACAAACGATTTTTCTGCAAAATCATACTAAATCAACAGATTCATAAACGGATCTCGAAAAAACGCCGTTTTAGCCCGGTCCCACTCAACTGTTTTGTTGGCCTCTCATTTTTTTTGTTTCAGGTACTTGTAAAGCTTTCTACATGTACTGTCATAGGATTTGATTTCAGCATCACCTTCAAGATGCCTGCAAATAGGACCGCCATCAGTTCCTACGGATTGCATAAGTTTCTCAGAGGCAGGTATAGAATACTCGTTATATAAGCTTACATCTCGAATGATTTCTCCTCCGAGAAACCATAGATTTGTTAAATGCCGTTTTACAGTTTTCTTTGTCAGGCCGCTTTCTGTTAAAAACTCAGCGAATGGGCGCAATTCCTCAAGCAGTTGTTTCCCATAAGCCAAATCTGGCTCAATGCCCATCCAGCGATCAGGCCATTCTGCAAAATCAGGGCATATGTCATTCAATTTATTCATAGAGATAAAAGGCCAACGTCCGCCATCACCAGTGGGCAGGGGAAACGAACCTTTGTAAATGGCAATTAAACACAAAACCGGTAAAAAACTAAAAACGCCACGACCCTGGCCATCTGAGTGAATGGCGTCGTTAACCTCCGATTATTTCGTTTAATCCCTCTATTATCAGATTTATTTCTTCGGGTTTAGCTACACTAATTTTCTTTCGAAGACGTTTTATAGATAATGTACGAATTTGACTGATTTTAACCCAGGAATGTTTAGGAAGATTTGATTCTTGTAGTTCAAGAGTAAGGGGAAACCCAGCTCTCTGGGGTTGGCTCGTAATAGCGACCACAATTACTGTTCCCGATCGTTTATTGAAAACTTCATGGCTTAAAACCAAGACAGGCCGCT
>JAUWQS010000389.1 GCA_030610915.1 Pseudomonadota bacterium
TCGACTCACGTGTCTTTCGGTCCCAGCCTATGAAACTGTCACGCGGTTTTGTCTTCCATGCCGCTGAACCGAAAAGAAGACATGCCAGGGGACGATCATCCTTGTCGCGAATCAGGTATCTTATGTTTTCACCTACAGTGGTTCGATATCCGAGATAGTGATATCGTGAAAGAAGGTGATTGAATAAGGAGTGATCATCTGATCCCGGGGTTACTTGAATAATCCTCAGGGGGAACAATGCCTTAAGCGAGCAGCATATCTCCCCGGTCAGATGGGGCACAGGCGCCAGGCACGATTTTCTGAGTCCGTTTACCGATGGAGCGCAACGGGGAGGCAACTTGATAGAACCGGCCCGTTCAAGTTTCAGCAGAAGTGATCGACAGGCCATATCCTTGAGTTGTTGCCCACCCGGCCTGAACCAATGCCACTTTTCACAAAGAACACATGACAACTTTGTGCGGTTCCATGAGGGATTATCGGCCAGCAATTGCTTTATGTGATTGATGTCGAAGGGGGTTACTGTTCTGCCCTGTATGACCATGTCCTTTTCCATGGCCGAAACAGTAGCATAGATAAATCATTGAGTCCAGCGAAAAGATGATGGAAAAATAACTTTTTGTCCTCTTTTTCACAAATTCATGTATTATGCAGGTACTTTCATCCGCTTAAGGGTAAAGGGTACCTGAGTAGTTACGCTGCGAGAGCGTAATGGCCGGAGCTTTTTTCCCCCAATCTTATTTTTAAATGCCAGAGAAAAAAATGAGCCAGCATGCACGTCAACATGTGGTGGTTCCATCCTGTAAACTTTCTCACCTCGTACTGATCCATCCCCAGCCCGGTCTTGGCTTCTTCGAAGCATTGCTCTATGGCCCATCTGATGCCGCTAAGCCAGACGAAGGTCGTAAGCCGCGTGCTTCGGGGGGCATTGCTTATGTAAAAGCTGTAGATAGGGTTCCTCCCGACTGTACGCTTCATGATCAGCCAAGCTGTTTTCCATGGCAGCCCGTCCTTTGAAAGAATAACCTCCCTTTTGCTGAACTCATACTCTATCGGCCCCTTGGTTCCCTCACACACCTTACGCCTGTACCAGAAAAAATCGTTCAGGCTACGAGCTATCTTAGAAACGGAAAGCGGCTTCTTCTCGGTGCCTTCGAGAACCTCCTTCGATCTCAACTCGCCCTTGTATCTGCACTGCTTCATCCTTGTGATAGGCATTTTCAGCCAACATCTTGTACTCAAAGGTATGGACACAAAGTAGGTCTTATCAATACACTTTTCCACCGCCTCGATAAAGTCGGGGCTGTTTCCATAAATGCTGTCGGCCACAACATACCTGAATGGGAGGTCCTCACTCTCTTTAAGTCCTTCAAACATCTCTACCGCAAGCTGCGGCTTTGTCTTAAACTCAAGATCCTCTGGGACCCTGCATTTCTCCCTTCTTGCCTGGTATTCGTCAGTAAACCATTTCTCGGGCATGAACAGGCGCTTGTCCAAAAAGGCATAGCCATGCCGCGATGCATACGCCGCAAAGACCCCCACCTGACAGTTCTCCACCTTGCCCAAGCTTCCACAGTACTGCTTCGCTACACCGACCGAATCCCGCCCCTTTTTTTGGAATCCCGTCTCATCGAATATCAATACCCCCTGGGGATCCCTCAAATCCTCGCCTACAAGGCCATGATATCTGCCGATTATTTTGTCTTCGTCCCAAACAGCATCACTAACTGCCCTCTGCATGGACCGCACCGTACCATTCTCCACAGAAAGGGCTATGGGCTCTATTGATTTCCTCTCCAGTTCACTGAACTGGCCAATCATGTACCGAAAGAAGTTTTCTTTAGTCTCTTTGCGGAAAAAACAATCCTTAAATTCCCCATGAAAACCTCTTAGCTCTTCCATAAAAGATCTAACGTCTTTCCCTTCAACGGTGAACTTCGGAATCGAAGACATATCTTCTTCTTTACGACAATCTGGTAACATGCTCTCCTCCTTTAGAATTTGGGAAGAAGTGTAACAGATCGTGTGTGATAGTTAAAGAAAAAAATTAGTAAAATGTCGTTGTAGGGGTAAAAGTCATTTACTCTATCCTCAGCCTTGTCGAGGATCCGGGTTTGCATCTTCCCGGTTATATCGTCTATAAACTCGCTTAAATCCAGTTTGGAAAAGTCGATCATAGCGAATTGTTCAGGGGTAAATCCCATACAATTTGGGTGCTTGCCCGATCCCCATGCGCCATCCGGCGAGAAGGCTTTTAATTGCAATCTTCCCTGTTCCTGTATAATCCTGCCGAGCTTGCTGTTAAAGCAGCAGTAAGTCATTGCTTTTTGCACGCAGCCAACCAACGGCCATTTTTTCGCGCAATATGAGCCGACGAAATGACATAGTCCGGCGTGGCGCGCCTGCACGGTTCTGTATGAATCCTCGCTGCATCTCTTTTCCAGGATCAAAAAATTTTCGCTATTCGCATTGCAGCAATCAAAAAATGAAGTCTGAATACCCGGAGGTTTGCAGACGCTTCCTTTCCCATTAAATATAATCACTATACCTTTGCATTCTCCGGTATCAGGGTCACGCTCACCATCATCGAGATAGCTCTTTGTGGGAGCGCTACTTGAATTTATGGGATATGTATC
>JAUWQS010000100.1 GCA_030610915.1 Pseudomonadota bacterium
AAGACGTTGACCAAGGTTAAATATTCTGGGAAGTACGGTCATATCCTCACAGAGTTGACCAAGGCGCAGCGGGATATTCTCAAAGCCTTGGACATCCAACTCCCTGGCATGGCATAGGTATAATTTTTCGGGAAATTAGGACTCAGGGCGTCATAATTTAGCCAACTGTGCCGAACAAATTGTTCCACATGAGCGGCTGGAAGCCGGCACATTTTGAAAGGCTGTGTTTATCAACAAATTCAGTAGCATTTTTAATGTGGTTGGCTTCCTTTCTATGTGGAATTTTGCTGAGGAACGAACTATTCGGGATGATGTAAGACTGAGGGAAATCATGTAAGAGAGGAGGATATATGGCTAAAATAGAATTAACAGTACCTGATCGGTTTTCTAAAATAGATCCTGAATTGCGAGACAGGCTTTTGGTGGGAGCTATACGGGATGTAGCCTCTGCTCAATTGAGGGAGAAAGAGGAGGAGTTAGAGGAAGCAAGAAAAAATATACTGAAATTTGAGGAGACATACCATACTGATCTTGAGACTTTCGAAAAAGAACTCCCTAAGGATGCAAATTACAAACTTCATGAGGACTTGATCGAATGGTCTTTCTGGAATGATGTATACAAGAAAACACAGTGTTTAACGGAAGACTTGAAGTTCGCGCTTGGGAAAAGCTGATGAGGGAAATTTTAGATGAGTTTAGCAATATTATAAGAACCATTGAAATCTCTTCTACAACCGAAAGATATGGTTTTCAATTTATTAAAATGAGGCTTAGGTTGATTGATGGAAGTAGTTTGAGAATCTGGGAGAAAAGGTTCAAAAGCTCTCTGCAACGCTATAGCTACTATTGGCTGGATGAACTGGATAATCAGATAATCGGGTGGGATAATGCACCTCATCACTCGGAGATAGATACTTTTCCCGACCATAAGCACGTGGGTGGAAAGCCCTTACCATCAAAGGACGAACTAATCGATGTGTTGAGGCGCATCGCCTGCAGATTGATATGATGAGGAAACTTACACAAAAATTAAAGACCAAGTTTTATGAAAAATATGATCACCCTTATTCAGTCTATGAAAGAGTTAGATGCAAATTAAGCAAGGAGGAATAACCATGAATAAGATAACCGTAGCCAATACCCTCAACTTGTCGATCCCAGAGAGAATTCAACTGGTAGAGGATATTTGGGACACAATTGCCGCACAGGCAGAGTCTCTGGAACTAACGAAAGACGAAATAAAGATAATTGACGACCGGCTTGAGGCTTATCACAGTAATCCTGGTTTAGGCGCTCCGTGGAATGAGGTTTACAATAGGATAGTTGCTAAACATGGAATATAAAATTATCATCAGTTCTGAGGCTGAAAAAGACCTGACGGAAGCTTTCATCTAGTATGAAAAGAACAGGCGTGGATTGGGGTTCGGTTTCCTTTTGCAAGTAGATGCTGGGCTAAGATTAGCAGCAAGAAATCCAGAGATACATGCGCCAGTATATAAAGGGGTGCGAAGTCACATCATTAAGAGGTTTCCCTATAAGATAATTTACCTTTTTGAAAATCATAAAGTTATTGTACTTGGCGTACTTCATGGGAGAAGAAGCCCCAATGTTTTGAAAAAGAGAATGGAGAGCATCTAACAAGACAGAATAGCAGAATAGGGGTCAGGGCTACACTCTTGACAACTCTGTCAAGACCCCTTTACACTCACTGACCCCTTTACACTCAAAAAGTCTCCAAATCTCGGGGTAGAGGTAACTCTAATTGTTCAGAAAGATGGGAGAGTGAATAATGAAAATATCAAAATAAAAAATTACAAAATAAAATGTCTTCTACTTTCAATGCGTTGTATTGGAACCGGCTACGTTCAGATACTTTTATTTGTAAGCGTTCACCGCAGAGAGCGCAGAGAAACTTCCAGCGTGCAATCCGGGGATGGCGGATTGGGAAATTGAGGTGCAGATGAGAAACTGAGCGGTGCAGGGAGAGATGACAGTTCCTATACTAAAACTTGGGGCTATAACTTCCATATGGGAACCTATCTATGCTGGGGAGAGGAGGCTATGAGGCGAGCAAAAGAGGGTCATGACAATTAACACTATTATCATTTAACAGTTAAAGGAGAACATGTGGGACCCTGGCCATATCACCGTGGAGATGGACACGATGCGCCAAGTTCCCTTATCCATACCATTGATTACTTGTTTTTGATAACCAACATCAGACAGGATAACAGGATGAACATGATTTTGCCTGCCGCTCTGCAGCGGTTATATCCAGATCATCCAGTAATCCTGCCTAAAATAAAAGGAATCTTGTTTATCCTGTAATCTTGTCTAAAAATATGACGAAACAAACAACCACCATCCCCATCGCCGCAATCATCCACGATGAAGATATCTATCCAAGGAAGGGGATCGATCCGAAGCGGGTGGGGATATTCGCCGAAAACCTCCGAGATGGCTTCAAGTTCAAGCCCATCGAAGTAGAACCGGCCCGCGACAAACCCGGCAAATACCGCCTGTTAGACGGCGCCCACAGATGGAGCGCCTACAAATCAACCGGAATAACAGAGACCGAAGCAGTCATAAAGAACCTGGACGGGACAGACCCTCTCCTCTACGCCGCAAAAAAAGCCATTGGCCCCAGACAGTTGACGGAAGACGAGGCAAGAGACACAGCAAGACGCGCATACAATAAAAACACCGGCCTCAGCTCCGCCGATATCGGAAAGGCCATCGGCCGTTCAAGGCAGACAGTGGACTCCTACATAGCCGATCTTCGCGCAGTAACCCAGATGGGACTTGATATAAAGATATTTCGCATGAACCGCCTCGGAATACCCCAAGACAGGATCGCAAAGAGACTGGACCTGATTCGAACATCGCTCCATTACCATTTGTCGAAAATGCCAGTATTGGCAAATTCGACAAATGCCGACCTGTCCAGAGGTTTTACAGTCCCCCAGGTAGCCGAAAAGCACAACTGGACAGAACCGATGGTCTGGTCGCTGGCCCTTGAAGATAAAAAAGACCTTGACAGATTCAAAGAGATTGGCTGGGGACTGAGGACATGGGACCAGTGGGAATGGAATGACTGCGACAAAAGATTCGGAGACGACTGGCCCGGACGCATCCCCGCGCAACTGATCGCACACATCCTCTTTTATTTCTCAAAACAGAACGACCTGATCCTTGACCCAATGGCCGGCGGAGGCGTAACTCCGGACACCTGCCTTGCCTTAAGCCGCAGATGCTGGGCCTTCGATATGACAGACCGGACGGAGACACGCCCCGAAATCGAACCGCACACATGGACAATACCAACAGCTAATCGGCTCGATAGCTCAACAGCGAACCCGCTGACCAGCTCAAAAGAAAAGCCCGACCTCGTCATCTTTGATCCGCCATACTTTGACAAAAAGGCAAGCGACTATGACAAAGACAGCATATCCGGACTGCCGAAGAAAGCATATCTTGAATTTCTTGAGGCATTCTTCGCCCTCCTGAAACAAAACGCAAAAAAGACAACAAGACTTGCCTTCATCAATGCGGACTGGCGGGATTTTCAGGGCAAACCAGCGGCAGAAGAATCACATGAAGCGTCAATCCTGATAGACGACTACCTCAGTATATTAAACAAAACCGGCTGGCAGCACACCCACATCATCCAGGCCCCCATGTCCGCGCAACGCTTCAGCGCCGTAGTCGTCTCCGCAATGCAGAAGAAAAGAATACTCGGAGTGACAAGCAGGTATGTGATAATTTCAAAACAACCGGGGTAGGAATAATACGAAGGGGCAGGCGACGATGAGGGAATTTAAAGGTTTAAATAGATAGGCTAATGTGCTATCGATCATCGGATTTTAAGAGGGTATTATAGCCTTCGCAGAAAGCAGGCTGAAACTGTCAAGAGTGTAGCCCTGACCCCTATAAGCGCATAGACTGATTTGGTGGGATCATGTTCACAAGCTAGGCAGACCCAATAGAACTCAACAACATCCAGACGACGTTCACCCAGCTCAATACGGCTGACAAAAGAATGTTCCCGATTCAGTTTTTTGGCTAATTGCCTTTGTGTCAGCACGGCGGCTTTACGCATAGCTACCAATTTGGTCTTGAATATGTCGTAATGTGGGGAAAATGTAGATTTCTGCATATCTTTATTATGCAGAAGAAAGCTCTTGACCGCAAAATGCGGTCAATGTATGAGTGTAAATATCAAGTTTGTCCGTAAAGAGAGAAGAAAGAATAGCACAAGAGAATGGCTACAGACTTATCGAGCCTTGGGCGAGAAACTGGAAAACTAAAGGGCGTCCCCCACCCGTACCCACCCGTACCAGACGTCCCCCACCCGTACAAGAAAACTTCCGGAAATCAGCAGAGATTTGGAATATACTCTTTCTCCAATCCTTCTACAAAGAAATCATATATCCCTGACCCGTTGGCGGCAATCATCGTCCGCTCGAATTTCTCCACGCTTCCCAGAAAAGGGATTCTCTGGCCATGATAGTCCACCTGATCTCCGATCGGGTCAAATGCATGAAATCTGGTGAGAAGTCGCGCCAGTCCTTTCTCCATGGCCGCGTACCAGTAGCAGATGCCCATTCTCTTGCTTTCATGATATATCATCCGGTATAAACCGAGGGCAATATCTGGACAACTGTGTCGATCCGGCCGCTTTTTTTCCGCTTTTTCCTGATACTGCAGGCTCACGGCCAGGCGACTAATCTCTACCAGCTTGTCCCGGGGGACTTCATCACCTTTTATATTTGTCTTGCAATTCTTTTCTAATGGAAACTTGAGATCAGAATTCCTGATAAGCCTTACTGTGCCGACAGGCCTGTCGCCATCCATGGCGAGAAAATGGATGGAGCGGGGATCATATTCATCCTTCTCCATTCCGTCAGGGTGGTCTTCAGGGTTCTCAAAACCGCATTCGAGACAGTAAACCTGATACCTGACCTGATATACTTTTTCCATTAGAACATTATTTCGTGGATCCACCTTGTGAAAACTGAAGGCAACTGACATCTTAATATCTCCGTACTTTTTTCATACTTAGCGTCTGAACGAAAACCCCTCTTTTTGTCATTTCGACCCCTTTGCTTTTGTCATTCCGAGCGAAGCGAGGAATCTTAGTATTTATGCTCAGGGCAGGCTCCGGGAGAAATCTTTAAACTCACGTATTTTCAGTGCCATAAGATTTCTCGCTCCGCTCGAAATGACAACTTTGGATAGTTTTCGTTCAGACACTACTCAGGAGGCTGTCCGAGAACCCTTTAAAAGCGTTTCTGCCATTCCTTCACTTCGTTCAGGACGGCGTCTGAACGAAGCGAAGAATCTAATAAATACCGTCAGTTAAAAGTTGAGATTCTTCGGCTAGCGGCTCAGAAGGCCATTGTCGGACAGCCTCCCCGCCTTTTGGCGCATTCCTGTAAAACAAAGCAAAGAATGTGCCAAATGATATTAATCTAATTAACACGTTGATTTCAAGAAATTTTTGAAATGGCCGAATAATATTGGGGAGATTTTTTGCAGGGATTTTCCTACAGAAGGGAAGTGAGAAACCGGCCTTATAAAAGTAACTGCTTGTAACGTCTACATTTTTATGTGTAGGTTTTTTCGTACACCAGGTTTTCTTAGATAAGGGGTTGGGGTGGATAAATCACGAGGTATTCCGGAGAATAGTCATTAATAATTGACATGAATTGTTTTTTTGGTGTAAAAGTAAATCAGGATAGGTTATGTGATTATGTCGTTCGGTGTCTCGAAAAGATTGAAGGGATGAAATGAGCGATAAGTATTTAAAGGCCGATAGAAGACGCACTATTCGAATCAGGCGTCTGTCATTATTGAGAGCCAATCTTGACAAGATCGATAGGCCCGGTATTAAGATCGCTGAGACACGGGATGAGCTGGAACAGGCATTTTCTCTGATTTACCGAGAGTATGAAAGAGCGGGTTTATCAGAGAAACCTGACTCATCGGGTTTATGTCTCGGCATCCATAATATTCTGCCTAAAACTTCCGTCTTCGTATTTAAGTCTCACCTTACTGTTATAGCTACGCTGACACACATATTCGACAGCAGGCTATTTGGTCTTCCCATGGACGCCATCTACCATGATGAACTGAATGCCCTCAGAAATAATGGCCGAAGGCTTGTGGAACTTGGCGCCCTTGCGACTTCGAATCAGATCGACTGCAACAACATCTTTATCTATCTTTTCCGGGCTGTCTTCTGGTATTCTATATATACCGGTGCAAACGATTTCTGCATCATGATCAATCCCGAACATGTCAATCTTTACAAGGCCT
>JAUWQS010000109.1 GCA_030610915.1 Pseudomonadota bacterium
TGCCGGAATCTGGCTGAAGAGATCGCCGGCAAAAAGATAGAAAAGATGCAGGAATTAATTAATATTGAAGATTCACCCAGGGTCTTGAGGATTGCGCTCAACGCAATTCTAAACGGCCTTCTCCACAAATGAAGATAAGACTATTTAGTATCAGCTCAATAAACAGGGGATTACATTTTTGAAATGTTGGTCTCAATCCACGGTAAGCGTTAACTGAAATTAGAAATTAGAAATTTGGCCTCCCGGCTTTTGTGCTGTTAACTCGTAAACTTATTTTATCGCCCCCCAATTTCTAATTTCCAATTTCAAGTCTCAAGCCGTAAAGGGCTACGATCCACAATCACTCTTACATACCTGGGGTTGACACTATTTATTGAGCTATTACCAGTAACTGTTCATGTTGTCACAGTTCACGGTTTACGGTTCACAGTTGATGGCTTTTAACCGTTGAACCTTGAACCGTGAACCCGTGGACATGTGAAAAAGAAAAGAAAAAAAACAAGATACAAATGGATATTAATTGCAGCCGGGCTAATTGCTGCTGTTCTGATTGTCTGTATATTGAATATTGAAACGATTAAAGAGGATAAGAAGGAAGAGAGGGCGCGAAAATACCAGCCTGAAATTTACGTCCGCAAGGATTCCCAGGGGCAGAAGATCGCCATAATAATAGATGACATCGGACACGATCTGTCGCCACTCGATGGACTTCTCAAGATCGACGCCCCTATAACCTTCTCTATCCTCCCCCACTGTGCCTGTTCTGTCGATGCGGCAGAGAAACTACATCTGGCAGGCAGAGAAATTCTTCTCCATCTCCCTATGGAACCACATGCTTATCCTGACAAAGATCCTGGTCCCGGTGCGCTTTTTACGTGGATGAATGAAGTGGAGCTGAGACGTCAGATCGATAAAGATATTAAAGCCGTGCCATATATAGTCGGGGTTAACAACCACATGGGTTCAAAATTTATGGAGGACAAGAGCAAACTTAACGTTGTTTTCGACAAGCTTGATGAGGAGGGACTCTTCTTTGTTGACAGTCTTACCACCGGGAATTCGAACGGCAGGAAACTTGCTGAAAAGACAGGGTTGAGGTTTGCCTGCAGAGACACCTTTTTTATTGACAATACCCGGGATTCCACTATCATCATTCAAAATTTCAAGAACCTCTTAAAGAAGCGGAAGCAATGGCAGACATTGCTGCTTATTGGTCATCCTTATCCATGCACAATATCGGCGCTAAAGGAGGTCATTCCCATTATCAAAGCAGAAGGGATCAGTATAGTTCCTGTATCGGATTTAATCTCGTAACAGTGAACCTCTGAACCGTGAACGGTTACTAACCCTGTTTGTGTTTTAAGGCGGGTGGCGTGGACAAACTTGTTTGTCCGTGCGTAACTACTCGGTTGTGGGCTATCAACTGTGTTGAGGCGCTAAACCCAATAAAAGGTTTTCAGCTATGAGCTCTTCCGGCTTGTCCGGGTTAGGTATATCCCATGAAAAAAGCGCTTTGTGTCACCATCTTAATATTGTTAATTGCCTGCGCCGGCACACCTGATCGGCGAGAGAAACCGATCACTCTGTCTGAAACGGAGAAATCTTCATCTCGTACCCTCTACCATTACTTTCTTGGGACTCTCCTTGCTCTCGACGGGAATCTCGATAGAGCCACAGGAGAATATGAGAAAGCCCTGAATTCCGATCCCGGATCCCTCTATCTCGCAGCGGAACTGATCAAATTATACATCAAAGAAAAGAAGGCAGGTAAAGCCATAGCAGCTTGCGAAAAATCTCTGTCATATAACCCCGATCATATAGATACACACCTGCTGTTAGGCGCTGTATATCTCAACACAGGGGAATATGAAGATGCCGCAAGGGAATTCCGGAAAGTAATAAATTTAGGACCAAAACATCTTGAATCTTATCTTTATCTTGGCGTCATCTATTCGAAAAACAAGCAATATGAAAAGGGAATCAACATATTAAAGGATTTGCTGAAGATTGATCCCGAAAATCTGATGGGTAATTACTACCTCGCAAAGATATATGCCGAAATGAAACTTTTTGAAGAGGCTGAGCGGTGGTATAAAAAAACTCTCACTATAAAACCGGCATTTGAACCGGCATTGATCGATTTGGGATTGTTATACGAAATCCAAAAAAAGAATAACAGCGCAATAGAAACCTACAGGAAGCTAATCAAATTATCTCCTGACAGGATTAGTTTCAGATTAAGGACAGGAAAAATATTTCTGAGAGAGGAGAAATATGATGAGGCCACAAGAGAGTTTGAAAATGCATTGAAGATAGATAGTTCAAATGAAGAGATAAGATTGTCTCTTGGTCTCACTTACCTTAAGTGGGGGAAATATGACAAAGCCATCAATGAATTACTGACTTTATTAGAAAAGGATCCGATAGACCACAGAGCAAGGTATTTTCTGGCATCGGCTTACGAAGAAAAAAAACTATACGAAGAGGCAGCGAAAGAATTTAAAGAGATACCGGCAAAGTCGGCTCTCTTTGGAAACGCGCGTCTTCACTTAGGGATCATTCTGCAAAGGGAAAATAAAATCGACGAGGCCATAAGATCGCTTAAGGAAGCAATTGATAAAAAAAAGGGAGACAGCAGGCTTTACGGTTTTCTTGCATCTCTCTATCAGGAAAACAAGGATTCAGCAAACGCAGAGAAAACGTTAAAAGAAGGGCTTCAGTTCTCACCTGATAATATTGATCTCCATCACAGACTTGGCGTCCTTTATGAGGAGACGGGCCGGTTCATGGAAAGCATCAGGGAGATGGAGGAGGTTCTGAAAATTGACCCGGAGAACGCCGATACCCTTAATTTCATCGGTTACAGTTACGCAGATAGAGGCATAAATCTCGATGAAGCCGAAGATATGATAAAAAGAGCCCTTAAGTTGAAACCGGGCAATGGTTACATAATAGACAGCCTCGGTTGGGTATATTTCAAGCAAAACAAGATGAAGGCAGCCATGAAATATCTTAAAGAAGCCTCCAGTATCCTGCCTGATGATCCGACTGTTGCCTGGCATCTCGGGGATATCTACGCAAAGACCGGCCGCTTTGAAGATGCCCTCAAGGCATATAAACATGCGCTGAAATTAAACCCCGATAGTGAGGTATTGCAGAAAAAGATAGAGGAGCTTGTAAAAAAGCTATCAGCTCAATAAATAGGGGTGAGGGTGGAAAGAGGGCAGCCCTGACATCGTGGAGTTGTTTTACAGAAATGCTTGCCGGTGTTTACCAGCAGGGCATGATATTGATTAAATAATCGAGCGCTGTCGGGAAGGCTGTCCATAAATAGTTTTTGAATTTCCCCATAGCCCGGATTATCCTTTATAATATTATGCCTCTGCAGGATTCTGCGCGTATATAGATCAACCACAAATACCGGTTTATTCCCCGCATAAAGGAGTATGCTGTCTGCAGTCTCCTCGCCAATTCCTTTGATACCCAATAACCTGTCTCTCAGAGCCCAGAGATCCTCTCCAAACATCTTCTCCACATCGCCTTCATATTCCTCGCACAGAAACTGAAGAAAAGCCTTCAACCTTCTGGTCTTTACATTATAATATCCGGAAGACCTGATAAGTTCCGCAACAACCTCATCGCTCGTACCAAGGAGTCTCTCAGGAATAAGCAGACCTCTTGATTTTAGTTTATCTATCGCAATTTTCACATTTCCCCAGTTGGTGTTCTGAGTTAGAATAGCGCCGACAATGACCTCGAAGGGTGTCTCGCCTGGCCACCAGTGCAGGTCTCCAAAATGCCTGTTTAGCGTTTCATAGATGATCAACAGATGTTTGCCCTGGGTCATAAGATAAAGCACACGTTGTAATAGTTCAATAAATAGGGAAAGACATATGGCAGAAGCATGTAGCGGAAGGCTTTAGCCTTCCATGTGCTTCAGTCATACTGTGTTACGTGAATATGGAGACCTGAAGGTCTCCGCGCTACAGGGGGGGCTGTGCAAAGCTCAAAGGCGTAACCTCTCTATGCCCAAACCCCGCTTCCAGAAGATGGAGGCGGCTACGTGTCTGGATTTGCCCCCATTTATTGAGCTGATACCATACGTTCTTGTGTAATTGGTAACCGTTCACGGTTGTCGGTTCACAGTTCACAGTTTTTTTCCAACCGTGAACCGATAACTGTAAACCGTGAACGGTTACAGAATACCTTACCACTGCGCTATCCTTTCCGTATAGCAACAAAGAAGGTCCTCTTATCTCTTTTGATAAGGAGCAGACAACTCTTATCAGCGCCTTTTCCGGAAATTCCTCTCAGATAATCTTTTAACGAAGAAACTTTTACTTTATTTACCTGAAGGATAACATCTCCAGGCTTTATACCGGTTTCATCCGCGGGACTTCCCTCCTTCACCTGTGTGACAACAACACCTTTCGTATCGGAGAGGCCGAGGTGCCTGGCAATCTCCGGGGTTATTTTCTGAACCATCATTCCGAAGTATTCCCTCTCCTGCCCTGTGCCGGCCAACTCCTTCCTCTCTTCCCGCTCCGCTATCGTTATGTTTAAGACCTTCTTCTTACCATCGCGTAAGACTTTAATATCAATTTTTTTTCCGACAGAAAACGAAGCAACAATCCTTAACAGCTCATGTGTATCCTTAATCTTTTTACCATTAATCTCAATAATAATATCGCCTGCTTTTATGCCTGCCTTATCAGCAGGGTCGCCTTCGAACACATCACTTACCAGAGCGCCCTTAGCCTCTTTTAGTTTGAGGCTTCTTGCAATATCTTCTGTAATGTCCTGCACTGTAACCCCAAGCCAGCCTCGTGTAACCTTTCCCTTTTCCTTAAGCTCGGGCAGGATGATCTTAGCCATATTTACAGGTATGGCAAAGCCTATCCCCTGAGCATGGGCAACTATTGCCGTATTAATCCCGACAACTTTTCCATTCAGATCGAAAAGTGGACCTCCGCTGTTCCCGGGATTTATGGAGGCATCCGTCTGAATAAAGTTATCGTAGGGACCTGCTCCTATAACGCGGCCTTTGGCGCTGACAATTCCTGCGGTCACCGTCTGCTCAAGACCAAAGGGGTTTCCTATTGCAATAACCCAGTCACCTACCCGCAATTTGTCCGAATCGCCAAGCTCAACCACAGGCAAGTCTTCGGCAGGCTTTATCTTTATCAACGCAATATCTGTCTTCGCATCCTTGCCTACGACACCGGCATCATATTCCTTCCCATTGGAAAGCCGTACCCTGATCTTATCAGCCTTTTCAACCACGTGGTTATTGGTAAATATATAACCGTCTTTGTTAATTATAAATCCGGATCCGAGACTTTTCTGCTTAAATGTCCTTTCCGGCATATCACCGAAAAACCTCCTGAAAAAATCATCACCTCCGAAAAACCTGTCAAAAGGAAACTTATTGCCTGAAGGAGACCTGAATCCCCTGACGCCGCCTCGCTTGACAATCTTTGTGGTACTGATATTAACCACGGCAGGCTTCAACTTCTCAGCCAGATCGGCGAAGGAAATGGGAGTCCCTACTGAAGAAGCGGCAAAGGCCTCACTCACGCAGGGTTCCCGCTGCACACTGGAAAAATGCAAAACCCCTGCCATCGAAACAACAAAAAATCCGATTAGAAAAACCAGCCCAATAGTAAAGAAAGTTTTCCTGCTTTTATTTTTAGTCTCCATATTTATCCTCCAATAACAGTTTGAGTAACCGTTCACGGTTTACAGTTACCGGTTGGAAAAAAACTGTGAACTGTGAACCGGCAACCGTGAACGGTTACCTAATTGTTTTGTCGTTTCTGCGTTCTCTGCGTTGAATGGTTGCTAAATTCTTTTGCCATTCTTGCACGATTTCACGACTAAGGGACTAATTACAGTTCACTATGTCAGACAATACAAACAAATATTGTATTAGCTCAGTAAATAGGGGATTACATTTTTGAAATGTTGGTCTTGATCCATGACAGGCGTTCACTTACCGTTGAAATTAGAAATTGGCCTTCATGCCTTTGTACTGTCAACTCGTAAATTCGTTTCATCTCTCCCAAATTTCTAATTTCCAATTTCAAGCCGTGAATGGCTAAGATTCACAATCACTTTTACATACCGGAGTTTGCCCCTATTTATTGAG
>JAUWQS010000480.1 GCA_030610915.1 Pseudomonadota bacterium
CTCAATAAATAAGGGCAACCCCAAGAATGTAGGGTGGATTAAGCGGAGCGAATCCACCGAAAACTCTAAAAATATTTGCCACCGAGGCACAAAGACACAAAGGTGACGAAAAGAAGCACACCTTAATTTAGGAGAAAATTGCATCAAATGAATAGCGGAAGGCATATGGCAGAAGCATGTAGCGGAAGGCTTCAGCCTTCCATGTGCTTCGGTCATACTGTGTTACGTGAATATGGAGACCTGAAGGTCTCCGCTACAGGGGCTGTGCAAAACTCAAAAGCGTAACCTCTACGCCCAAATCCCGCTTCCAGAAGATGGAGGTGGCTACGTGCCTGGATTTGCCCCTATTTATTGAGCTATTACTCTCTGAGGGAAACAGTTAAAACTCGTGACTATCTTTTGAGAGGCATATTACTATGGTTATTTTTGTAACGGGCGGCGCCAGGAGCGGCAAGAGCGACTTTGGTCAGGATATGGCGGAGAAGCTGGGGGGAAAGAGGCTTTTTTTGGCCACTGCCCAGGCCTTTGATGAAGAGATGAGTCTGAGGATACAAAAACACCGGGAGCAGCGGGGCAACCGGTGGAATACGCTGGAAGAGCCTGTTTACATCGGGAGAACGCTGAAGTCGGCGGCCGGTCTGTATGATACGGTGCTTGTCGATTGTTTGACGGTCTGGATGTCCAATCTTCTTCTGGAATATCCGGATCAGGATGAAAAAATATCAGAAATTGTGGACGATTTCTTTTTGAATATGAAGGGATTTAGGGGAACGATTATAGTTGTTTCCAATGAAGTTGGAATGGGGATAGTTCCGGATAATAAACTGGCAAGGCTATACAGGGACCGGCTCGGTTTTCTTAATCAGAGAATGGCTAAGGGCGCCGATCAGGTTTATATTCTTTTTTCCGGCATTCCCTTTAAGGTAAAATAGGTTATTGAATGATAAAGGGATTTCTTACAGCCCTGCAGTTTCTCACAATAGTCAGGATATCAAAGGGTCTTGATATCACGGAGGAAAAGCTTGGCAGATCAATGTCATATTTCCCCCTGGTCGGTCTCTTTATCGGTTTGATACTCGTGGCCGTCAGGTATCTCTTAAGTTTTCTTCTTCCCGCATCCCTCGTGGATATAATTGTTATTGTAACCCTGGTCGGACTTGCAGGCGCCTTTCATCTGGATGGGTTTGCGGATACTGTTGACGGTCTGGCTGGCGGGAAAGATCGCGGGAAAACCCTTTCCGTTATGAGGGACAGTCAAATCGGTTCCTTTGCGGTGGTTGGTCTGGCGCTCCTTTTAATACTGAAGATACACGCCCTGATGTGTGTGCCTGCTGAAGTTAAGGACATGACTCTTCTGATAATGCCGGTTTTGGGGAGGTGGTCAACTGTTCAACTTGCATACGGTTTCAGTTATGCCAGGTCAGGTCCGGGAACTGCGCTTCTTTTTACTCAATTTGCGGGGAAGAAGGAATACGTGATCTCCACGATTATAACAGCGGTTATACTGTTCGGCTTCTTTCATCTCAAGGGGCTGGGTATCTTTTTGATTATCGCAGCCCTGATGTATCTTTTCGGTCTCTTTTTCAAAAAGCGTATTGGTGGAGTAACAGGAGATATCATGGGCGCATCCTGCGAACTGACGGAGGTTCTTACGCTTTTGATGATCTGTGGACTTTTCAACAAATGACAGTCTCGTAAAAAGCTCCGCTATGCCGACACGTCGGCATTGTAATGGAAAGTAACTTGATTTTAATGCCAGGTTGCATTCATTTTTATAGACAGTCGATAGACAGGCGGGACGCCTGTCCTACTATCCCCTGGGTGCGAAGACGCCTACCCTGTGTGGTGCAGGATGCAATGTTCTTCTGCCCCCACG
>JAUWQS010000405.1 GCA_030610915.1 Pseudomonadota bacterium
GCGAGAAGGTCAAAGGGTAAAAGTTTCCACCCTCTCACACATGGACAGGTGTGAAGTAGATATGCAGACCATAATCATTGTGGGAAACAGCTCAACCTTTCGAGCCGGTGATTTTATGATAACGCCGCGCGGTTATTTAGATAAATATAAATGATGTAACGTAATTACTCAGCCACAGCTTCACACAGATGAACGTAGATAGGTTTAAACACAAAGAAATCAGGTGACTATACAGGTGGGTAGGCTGAAGGCTGTTAGTCTATTAGTTGTAAGGTTCTTGCCTGCCTGTGCGTGCCCCTGTCTGCCGTGTCGGCACAAGCAGGCGCATGCAGACAGGCAGAAATGGCTTCGGCGTGAGCTCAGTCGAACGGTGAAAGAATTTAAAACGATTACGAAAGTCCGAAAATTGCGAAGATACGAAATAACTGCGTAGAGACAGGAAATAAGAGAAAAAATATCAGTGATAATCCGCGTAGATCGGTGGCTGAATAGTTATGATGTGACTACTCAGGTAGCCACAAAACCACAAATCAAGATATGGGGAGCAGTAAAAATGGTAAATGGAACTTTGTATGGAATAGGGGTAGGACCTGGAGACCCAGAGCTCATTACCATTAAGGCTGCAAAAATATTGGAACGGGTAACAGTTGTCTTTGCGGCCGCCTCCACCAGGAATATTTATTCGCTGGCTGCGGAGATTGCCTCGCCTCACATTAAAAAGGGTGTTCCTGTGGTGCATCTTGACTTTCCCATGACGCTGGACAAAAAAAGGCTTAACACTGCATGGAAGGCAAATGCAGGGGAGGTGGCCGGAGCCCTCAGAAAAGGGAAAGATGCTGCCTTCATCACTATTGGGGACCCCATGATTTACAGTACCTTTGGTTACATCATGCGCAGTATAAGGGAGACATATCCCGATATTCCCATCGAGGTAGTCCCCGGCATCACCTCATACCAGGCAGGGGCCGCCGCCGCCGGCCTGGTTTTAGCTGAGGGAGAGGAATCCTTTACCGTGATTTCAGGGGCTCTCGGAGCCGGGGAGTTGAAAAAGGTGATCGACTGTACACAGAATGTAGTCATACTCAAGGTGTACAAAAATTACAATGAGATACTGGATATCCTGAATCATCTGGATATAACTGCTGGTTCTGTGCTTGTATCCCGGTGCGGACTTGATGGGGAAAAAATAGTCAGGAACCTAAAAGACTGTCGTCCTGACCCGGATCCCTCTTACCTCTCGCTCCTCCTAATCAAAAAGGAGGGTCAAAAGTGAAAAGGAGGGTTCCGTTATTTATGGGACAAAAAAATACAGACAAGGAAGCATTTGCCAATACTAAAATGAAAAAACAAGGGATTAGTTATCGTTTACACAGGCAGCGGAAAGGGGAAGACCACCGCCGCAATGGGGTTTGCCTTAAGGGCAGGTTAGATGAGGAAGTGCATGCTCTTAAGGTCCAATCAGCTTGAACTTGAACCTGGGATTACAATCTCTGCATTAAGGCAGATGGTTAAATCCGGCGGTTTTCCCGCTGGTTCTGCGGAGAGTTAGCATTACAAAAGATTATGGGCCGCCTCATGTTTTAAAAACCTGCAAGAGATGTTTGAATACTGCGGTTGAAGGCATGGGTTGTGGAATCCCAACAACGACAGGTAAATTATGTCAAAAGAGAGAATTACAAGAAGGCAAAAGGATATATCCCGATTATTGAGAGAAAAAAAGAAGATTCAGAGAGATAAGATAAAGAAGAGTAAAAGGCAAAAACGCCATATTTAAAGTTGAAATTTAAATCCAGTCATAATAATGGATAGTTGTTATGATTCCAAGAACTTTAGAATTGACAGTCAAAAGGACGATGAAGACATTTCCGTCTGTGCTGATAATCGGACCGAGATAATTCGGCAAGCCACTTTTCTTACTGAGAGTTTTTCAACATCTATATTGCTTTCCTGTCATCTGGGGCCATTAATCATCTGGAGGGAACTGGCCGGAGACCTTGCTTCAGCAGGCATTGTAATAGCTCAATAAATAGGGGGGACTGATCATAGATTCCCGCCGGAGTTTACCCTCGCGAAGGCTGGGGCGGGAACGACGAAATGTTGTAGGTGGCTGATTCATCCGACCCGATGACCGATCATCTTGCGGGTTCGACCTGCCTGCGCGGGCTCGCACGCAGACAAACGACAGGCAGGAGAATCGAACCCCTGCATGGTGTTTTGATGAATCAAGGCGTACCAGGGTATTTACCGCTATTTATTGAGCTGATAATTCTGAATATCCTGTTAATCCTGTCAATTTTTCTTCAAAGAGCTATCTTTCATGGAAAAAATTAAACCCGGAAAAGAAAGGGATATTATCCTTGACTCAATTGCCGATGGCGTCTTTACAGTTGACCATCAGTGGCGGATTACGTCTTTTAACAGAGCAGCCGAGAAGATAACCGGTGTTGCCGGTGAAGAGGCGATAGGACAGCAGTGTAAGGATGTGCTGAAGGCAGGTATATGTGAACGTG
>JAUWQS010000159.1 GCA_030610915.1 Pseudomonadota bacterium
GTGAGCTCAGTCGAGTCGTACAAAAGCATGAAGGCCGAGTTTCCAATTTCTATTTTCTAATTTCAATATTCAGTAAACGCTTACCGTGGATCGAGACCAACACTTTAAAAATGTAATCCCCTATTTATTGAGCTGATACAATATATAGATATTATGAGAGACGCTGCCATCATTAATCTTGATGCACTCTAAAAAGTCAAATTCCTGTCGTCTTGTCATTCCCGGCTTGATCGGGAATCCAGTCCTTCCAAGCACTAATGAGTTGTGTATACCCGGCACGGGCATTTACATGAACCTCATTAATATAGTTGACACATTAGCAAAAATACCTACAGTAGACAAGGGGATAAAAGGTTATTGAAGTATTCCTCATGCTTTAAATATTGTGATGGGGTTTTTATGAGGGGATGGTATTTTTAAGATAATACGCATAATCTTAAAAATACGGGATATGTTATAATTTCTTGGGCTCAATAAAAATCGGCTGCAAGCAATATCCGCACTTCAAATACAAGTCTTCACGTATGCTGATCGGGCCAGAGCATTGAATGCGGGATGAAATGTGCAGAGCTGAATCGTGTATTCTTCCTTATTGCCCAAACCCCAGCAGATCCATCACACCCATTTCTTCCCTGCATTGAGGGCACAGATCATTGACATCCTCGACACCAACATCTTGAAGCATAATATCCACCAGCTCCGTTGCAGGACTGACATTCAGGACATCCTCTTCATCAAATTTCCGGAAACATCTCTTGCAGGTCTTCATCACAATTCAAATTCACAAAAACATTGAGAAGCAAATCGTTGATAGTCACTATTTAAAGTCAGCTAAAAACTTGCTCGTCTTTCCAAAACTTGTCACAACAACTTCCTTTTTTGCGCGTGTGGCCGACACGTACAGCAGTGCCCTTTCGCGTATATCTGATTCCCTCTGAACAACAGGATCTGACGTGTCGCTTCCTGTCACTTCATAGGGTATTATCCCGTCATTTACACCGGCTATGATAACCTGATCAAATTCAAGTCCCTTGACACGGTGCATAGTTGCCAGACGAAGACCTTGAGCCCTTCTGTCCTCAGCCTCACTCCGCCTGATCAGGTAAGTTTCGATGCCGCTTTCTCCGATTGCACTTTGATATTGTTTCAAAAGATCATTGTTTCGAGCTACCAGACACACTTCTTTCAAGGAACCTCCCTCAGCTTCAATCTGCTGAAGGCGCCGTATGATAAATTCAACTTCATCCTTGAATGACTCAAAATGCCGGATTTCGGGAAAGATACCTTTTAGCAGCGACTTATACCCTTTATGATCATCCGTGCCGCCATCCAGATCATCGAAACTAATACCCTCGAGCAACTTAACAGCCCATTTGCGGGTTTCCTCCGTTGTGCGGTAATTTATCCGCAGCTTTCTGCCTCGACCGCGAATATTAACGCCGCACCGGCTAAGCACAACTTTATGTCGGTAGATACGTTGATGCGCATCACCAACGATAAAGAGATCGTTTTTGGCTGTATCAGGAATCATTTGCCTTATCAATTTGAATGCCTGCACTCCCATGTCCTGAGCTTCGTCGACAATAATAGCCCGATAAGGCAGTATGCTTCCCTTTGTTTCGAGCAAAAGCCTTGCATCCCGCATGGCATCATCCGCCCCTTTCAGACCATGTTCATTAAGCAATATTCTGTATTCCTCAAATACGGGCCATATAGCCTCCCGGATTTTGCGGTTCAGCCGAATCCCACGCCCCAGGCGAGATGCTTTCATATATTCGGCAATTGACGTTATGCCCTGAGGCTGAATCACCCGTTCCCATTCCTCCCTGTAAAAAGAATCAGGCAGATCGAGATTGGCAGGTTTCATATTCAAGGCTTTATCCCACAGGGGAGCTGTACGTCGTCCGTAATCGATATCATAGTTATAGCTATTGCGCCTCAGGAAGTCGGATACCCACCTGTCAAGATTGACAACATCGATTCGGCGTATAGTATTCTCACTGCATATCTTACTCAGATTGTCTTTAATGTCGGCTGCAAGGTTACGTGTGAAGGTCGTAAACAAGATACGGTCATTTTCGCCAGTGAATATGTTCTGCACCAGCCACTTGGCACGATGCATAGCGGCTACAGTTTTCCCTGTACCGGCGCCGCCAAGCACACGTACGGGACCGTTCCACTCCCGCTCCACCAATTTTCGCTGGGAGGGATGGAGAAAAACCCGCCATTTCTCGAGTGGAGCATTCAGGATAGCCGCCAGCTCCAGATCCTCTTCCACCATAAAGAAACGGCGCCTGGAGTCGGGATTGTCCAAGGCCTTTTCGTAATCATTCGTAGCGACTGTTTTCTCTACTTCTGCTACCTCTATTTCGCGCAGGACTTCCTCAAGAGAAAATCCTGACGCTATAAAAAACAATGATTCGTATGCTTCCTCGGGCAGATATTTTGCTATTTTGTCAAGTTCTTCCTCACTGCTGAGACTACGAACAAGAGGAAGCAACGTTTCCGGCACACCCAAGCTTATCAAATGCCGATTGTGGATATCAGCAAATAAAGTGCCCTTGGCCGGTTTCGAAGTCTCGTCACGCAATTCCTGTGCAGTTTTTGCATCCTCAACGTCAATGACCTGGAGGCTGCCCGTTTCGGGATGGATTTTATAAACTTTATTTTCGGCCCATTTGTATGCATTGTCGTGATGATCCACCCAGAGAAGAACATAAACGTTGCCGGTTTTCGGCTTTAGAACAATGCCCCTGTAAGACTGATCAATGCGTACAGAGCGCAGGTTCGGATCCTTTGCCTTCTGAATCTTCTCATAATTTATACTTGGCATGGTCGGATCTGACCGGAACTTATTAACGAAGTCCAAAACCTTTGCCTGCTGCTTTCTGGGAATACCGGAAAAAGCAGTTAGGAAATCTGATGCAACAGCAACTTTAATATTGTTTCTTGGAGTAGTCATCTATCCTGGACCTCCTGTCATACTTTGTTTAAACCGATATATGCCTCAGGATCATCAACGACCGCGGTCAATGAAAAGACCTGCCACCCGGCTTTTTCGAATACATCTGCAAATTCGAGCTCTGATTCCTGAAGAAAGGCAATCTTTTTGACTTCCCAGGCCAATTCTGCAGTTGCCACAATTTCACCAATGTTATCAACCAATTCGTATCCGACTTCCGGTATCGGCCACCCATTCTCAGCCAAAGTATCAAGCAAAGTGTGAAGTTTCTTACCTGTTACGGCACGAATGTCCGCCCAGGAATCACTTGTCGTTTCTTTGTCTGCTGTTAAGGGCGCTTCTCTGATCTTAATTCCATCGTAAGCATGATCCTTCAGACCCTCCTGTGTAACAAAGAAGGCGTATGGAATAAACTGAAACAAATTGTAGAGTCGAAGATAACCGTTCCAGATATTCTCAAAGTCTTCGCGGTCTCTATTTTCAACCTGGTCGTATAAACAACACGCTAATTTCATTCCGTTAGCATTGCCTTGCCGAACTTCTTCCTGGCCGGCTAAAACAAAAAGCCTAAGAGGCACATCATCTTCCTGCTTCCCAGGCTCAAAAAGACCATATAGACACGGATCCTCAACATCCTTAAAAAGTTCGATCATTTCTTCCGGCAAGGTTTTTTTGAGCTTTGCCGTCCATTCCTCCAATACATCCGGATCGGAAAAGCCTTGAGGATCAAGGTTTATCAAGCCATGAACAAATGCATATAGCTGCCAGGCCTTTTCATCGGGGTCCGATAAAAAACGTACCAACCACTCAAAGCTGTCAATCCTGTGAATATCCCTGAATTTCTCGATCCCAAATCCTTTCAAGAATTTACCAAAGTTTTTATCGTTCGGCTTTCCTTTAGGATCTGCGTAGTTTCTGAAATAGTCGGAAAGGGCATGATACCTGTTTTCCACATCCTTCCAGGTCAATGACCACACATTATACCGGCCGCTATGGGGAATGGCCATGCGCTGGGCAATATCCTTACCAATGCGGTCCTTGTGAAAAAAGAATCCGTCTGTAAAAACAACTATTGGTTTGACACTTTCCTGCGACCGTGCCGGATAAAATACAAAATCTGCACGGCTTGCAATGTTCACATTATCTGCAGGGCCGAGATTTACCTGCGGCTCGATGTACCATGCACGCATGCCTGTTTTGAGAAAGTATCCCGGCTTGCCATTGACCAGTTCCTTAGTCAGGGTCACCGGCAGATCATCTGTGCGCATACGACGGAGTGCTTCTATAAATCGCACCTCAAGTTCACTATCAAACAGGGCATTTACATGCACGTTTCTGAGAGTTTCTGTTTTGACCAGATTATCCCTATGCTTCAGGATTTCTGACAGTAATTCAAGCGCAGCATCCCGCGAGGTCTCTGCCATGTGATAGCTGCTTCGGTAGGCATAAAGACATCGATAACATCCGTCCTTTCCGGGATCCTGATTGCATGTGCATGTCCGAAGCGATTCCAGAGCCAGATCGAAAACTTCCAATAAAGGTTGTTCCGATCTCATAAGCTGTTTCAGATATCCTGTACCGCCCGGGATTGTATCGTACAGAACCAGATATTTCTTTCTGTATGTTGATTCGGGAACGGGTTCCTCATAAACAGTAGTTTGCAGATGAGATATGTTATTACCGAATTTTTTCTTGAGACCGAGCTGGAGCGCCGCGACGAAGGAATGCAGCTTACGTTCGGATCCTGCAAAAGTGGTAACTGGCAACAACATCCGTATTGCTTCAGATGAAAACTCCCTGTAAAGGTATACACAATCGGTCAGGTTTTTATCCGAATCCTGATCACGCGCGGTGCATGTGAACGCATGTCCGATTTTTCCCTCATTATTCTGGACTTTTCCGCATTGCCGGCAAACGATAAACCCCTTTCTGGGAAGTTCCACCCCGGCTATACCCACATTTTCACCGGCCTTGCCTTTCTGCCAAAAGTTGATCTCCCGAAAAGATGCTTTCGCCAGAAGCTCGAAACCCAAAGGAAGTTCTTCGCTGTCCACCTTATAGGCATCCGTAATGTGTTGTTCCTCGAAATCGAGCATCATCTGCTTGTTATAGAAGCTTGGTATTCTGTCGTCATTATCATCTTCTATTCGACTTTCCCGATCGGATGTCGTT
>JAUWQS010000205.1 GCA_030610915.1 Pseudomonadota bacterium
GCCGCGCGAATCAGCAAGCAGGCAACTATTAGTGCGGAGCCCTGTTTCATATTCATACTTTATTTTCAGAACAGCGGCAACAAAGTGGTCAAGCGATAGCTTAGCTCCGCCGTTGCCGTCGCGCGCAGCGCGGCGGCAACGCAAAAATCAGCCGGAGGCGGGCGTAGCCTGCCGATCCGCTGTATTTAATTGTTATAGGTTTCGTTATTTTTCCTTTTCAAATAAGACAAGTATAGAGATATGCCGCATGTAAGAACGAAAAGAAAGAGAACAAGTAGTATCTCATCTGACGATACTGGTTTATTTGAGAGAAGGAGCATAGCAACTACAAGAATAAGACCAACTAAAAGATAGTTCCGTGAACCGATTAATTGGCATTTTAATGCTTCCTTTTTTCTTCGTTCCCATTCCTGCGGCGCAAAAACAGAATACCACATAGCAAGACCTGGAAATATCGTAAACATCTTTCTCTGCTTTGGGGTTAATGGTTGTTCTATTATTTTTTGTTTGATTTCGTGATGTAAAGATGAGGCCTTATCAACTATTTCTCTTTTTCCTACACCTAAACCTCTTGATTTTGCTGCATCCAACAGCAGGGGGTAAATACCTTCTCGATATTCACCTTCAGGCTCCATGAGCATTTCTATTAATTCTTTTTCAGGCATTTCCATGTATTTAGCTAATAGCATTTTACTTTCATTTTCGTTCATTTTTCTATTCCTATAACGGATTCATGAGGGGCGGGCGGATTGGCGGTGATGAGCGTGAAGAAGGTGCAAAACACCTTTCTGGCAGCACACTGCAAAAGCGGCACGGTAATAGCCCGTCCCTCTCCATGAAATTGTTGGGCTTTTTAGTCTGTAAATGGTCATAAGCAAAATATACTACACTTCATTGGAGTACTCAGATATTAACTCATATTCTAGCTGAAGTTCCTCATATGCGGCAAATGCAATGCCTTCAAGTATAGGGAAAAGGCCGTCAAGTATCGAGCAAAACTCGAATAGATTGAATTTAAAATAAGGAGCAAGTGACGAATTTCCTTTTGTATCCAGAGGATATCGGAAAGCATAGGAACCTTTATCTACTTCATGTAGCTCTAAGATAATTTTGCGAAAATCTTCCAGTGTGCTGAAATGCGGCGTCCCGAGATCCCAATCCCATTCATATGCCTCAAATACCTGCTCCAATTTCTGTCTAAGAGTGTCAAGGCTATGGGTTTTAAGAAGGTTCTCACGATTAATCTCTACAATATCTTTGAGCTTAAGCATTGGCGCTGCGACTAGAATTACAGCCTTCATATATAGTTCAAGCGCGTGTCGATAGAGGAATACGACAGGATACGCGCGGAAGTCATCAATTGGACTTTTGTAAAGTCCGATTTGATGATTTTTTTGTAACGTTGCGACTACTTCCTTTGCAACCATGTGGTACGCTTCAGCATATAACCTGAAGTCCTCCTCTGGAGTATCATGCCAATTCAGAATCACAGTTCCATTTGGATTCCCATTTTTGTTAAAAAGCCTTTTCTTTTTCATTATTCAGTCTTTTGATTAGTATTTACCTGACTGAACCGTTTTGATAGGCTTTGTCGTCTATCTTTTCTATTTTCAGTCGACTTTTAAGATTAAAAATTCACCCATTATATCGCGACTCGGAGTAACCCATTTTTTCCCGTCGATATCCCAGGCCAATACTTCACCTGTAATAGTATTGCATCTATAAAGTGCAAAACCATTAGGTCCCATGAAATTGTATTTTGGGAGTATAATGTATAAAAGAAGAGCTGCTACACATAAAATTATAGACCATTTTAGGATATCTTTAATCATAGCCATGTTACTCCACTAAATTATTGGTATTATTGTTCAAGCCCAACGCTCAGCATAAGGCGCGGCGGCATTTTGCCGTCGCTCTTAATGCCGTTGTTAGGTGCTTCAATATTTATAGTCCGCAATTTTTCTTGCTAATTTTTATCGTCGCAATAAGAATACCATCCTTATCAAAATAGTTATAATAGTACGTGATGCCCATTTTTAACATTTTGACCATGTTTTCGTTGTTGCATTGATTTTTAACAAGCACTGTCGCCATTTCATTCTGAAATGCTTCTTTGTCCAACTCGTTTTCTGCGCAATTAACCATTGTATATTTATAGTGCATTTGTTTTCCATAGCATATTGTCATGTCAAGACGGGTTTCTTGATCAACCATAATCGGTAATTGGCTATTTATCTTTTTGGTGGTTTCTATCAGTATTTCTTCAATTGCTCCATCAGCTTTTCCTTGTTCATAATTCTTGACAGTCGATTTGCCGATAATTTTCCCAATAGACCCAGCGAAAGCAATGACTATTAGCAAACCAATTATTCCCGCTACTGTACCAAGTGTCTTCATATGTTTGTTCTCCTACACCTAACGGCGGAGCTAAGCTGATTCCGTATAATAAGCGGAGCCTGCCTTGGCAGAGCGGAGCGGGTTATGCGGAATCAGCTTGAGCGATTTGTTGCCGCCGCGCGAATCAGCAAGCAGGCAACTATAAGTGCGGAGCCCTGTTTCATATTCATACTTTATTTTCAGAACAGCGGCAACAAAGTGATCAAGCGATAGCTTAGCTCCGCCGTTGCCGTCGCGCGCAGCGCGGCGGCAACGTCCGAACTCACCTGCCGCCAACACTGCGGAGCGCTGAACTTTGAAAAACCACCTGCTTTGATGCGGGGTAGAGCCTTACAGAAATCGCCGAGCTGTTGGCGGTCTGGTTAAGTGATTTGTTATATTGTGCCGTCCGATTTTTGCACATAGTCATCAAGCAGTGTTTCCTCAAAAGACGGACAAAGGTTTATTTTAAGAAAGCCATATTCAACTTTTACAAGGTCGCAGAGAATGGTTATACCGTCCACATAATCGCCATCACTTTTAGTGAGTAGTTCAAGTGCTTTCTTGATTTTTTTGTTCTATTTTGGTCATGTTTTTATCCTCATAGCAATATAACCTGCTGGTCAGCCGCCGCGCTTTTTGCGGTCGGCTGTAGTAGCCTTGTTGGGCGTATCATAGTCATCCGAGAGCAAACTCGCCTTGCAGAAATTCAAGAGTCTTGGTGTCTCGGAGTTTACAGACAATGTTCTGATTTGCAAATGCCCCCTTAAACGTTTTGGCCTCTTCTCGTGAGAAAATTTTCAGCCAACTTACACCAACAGCCCACTCACTTTTTTCGGGTGAGTCCTGGTTCTCCGCAGCGTTCTGAGCACGAAGAGAATGTTCCAGTAGCGGCATACCGTCCTCATCCACGATAAATTCGCAAATGGGAACTGCCTCTTTAGTGACCTCTCCATATCCAACGTAACCGATGCCTTTCAGGTAACCGAAAAGCTTGTCGCCAACTTTGAGGTGTTTGAGAGGACTGGAGTATTTCTCGCCTTGACCTGCTCCGACATACCCATATTGACGGTTATCGTCCCAATTCCGGTGAGGTCCTTCCCCAATGTTCACAAACCAGTAACCAGACCATGGGGCACGCTTCCGCGACTCGGAACGCTCTGCAGTTTCCACTGGGTCTTTGAACCATGCACGCCCTACGAGCTCCGTGTTTTCTTTGCGAAAGAAGGTGAAGAACACTGCATTGATACTGACACCGTACTCTTCAGATAAGTAGGAAATAATTCGCTCGGATGAGTCGTCCAGGCCCGACGCGACAACAACGAGATTGTGGCTCTCGTTGACCGTTTCCGGCATGGTATCGCCAAACACGTTTTGAAAGATGGTCGCCACGCTCTTTTGCGTCCACCGCTGAGCAATTTGATCAAGTTCATTGTAGCCAAGGTCTTTGATCCATGACCCATAATCCAAGAGTTGAGCAACAACCTCGCGTGGTGTCCTGCCACGCTTAAGCTCTAAAACAACGCAGTTGGCGTCTCTATCCAAACCGAGCAAGTCAATTCTACCTCCGAATAGGGTTTGCACCTGTCGGCCTACAATGGCTAAGTCCATTCCGAGGATAGAAGGATCAGCAACGATCCAATCTTCCAACCTTTGTTCATTATCGAGATTGGCGGATGGGAACTCTATTAGGTTCTGTCCCGCGACTTGCCAGAGCGCCATTTCAAAAGACATATCTCATCTCCTCATGTTTTGTGTCCATTCATCTCGCCCAACGGCCGAACTCACCTGCCGCCAACACTGCGGAGCACTGAACCTTGGATAGCCACCTGCTTTGATGTGGGGTAGAGCCTTTCAGAAAACGCGCGCTGTTGGCGGTCTGGTGAAGTGATTTGTTATATTTTTCAAGCGT